>JALVRI010000604.1 GCA_027031325.1 Desulfobacteraceae bacterium | reverse complement strand
GGAGGCCTGGGACTTGTGGCCCTTTACAGTGCGGTAAACGCCGGCAGCCCGGCTGCCCAGAAGATCCTCTTTACAAAACAGCTCATCTGGTACGGTGTCGGTGCCGTGGCCATGGTGATCGCCTTTGTGGTGGATTATAAATTTTTCGAACGCTGGGGGCATTTCATCTACCTGGGAAGCATTCTCCTGCTGGTTGCGGTGCTGGTAGGTGGCAAGTATGTCGCCGGCTCCAGGCGCTGGCTGGACCTGGGGCCGTTTTCGCTCCAGCCTTCCGAGCCGGCCAAGTTAGCGGTCATCATCATCCTGGCAAGATGTTATGCCAGAACGGCAACCACCGATGGGCTCGGGTTCAAGGAATTGTTGCAGCCCGTCGTCCTGACGGCTATTCCTTTTGTCCTGATTGTGAAGCAGCCGGATCTGGGCACCGCCATGGTTATCGCCCTGATTGCCGCCTCCATGACGGTTTTCGTCAAGATCGAAAGGCGTTGTTTTCTCTCCCTGCTGGCAGCCGGGGCCATGGCGGTGCCCATGGTTTGGTTCGTGCTGAAGGATTATCAAAAACAGAGAATCCTGACCTTTTTCAACCCGGACCGCGATCCGCTCGGAGCAGGTTACCACATCATCCAGTCCAAGATAGCCATCGGTTCGGGGATGATTACCGGCAAGGGATTTCTCAAGGGAACCCAGAATACCCTGGAATTCTTGCCGGAGCAACACACGGATTTCATTTTTTCGGTCCTGGCCGAGGAATGGGGGCTATTGGGGGCCGTTTTGGTGTTGGCCATCTTTTTCATGCTCCTGGCATGGGCTTTGAGCATTGCTCACCGCAGCCGGGATCCTTTTGGTACCATATTGGCCGTCGGGGTTACGGTCATGATCGCCTGGCAAGTATTCATAAATATCGGAATGGTAATGGGGCTTTTACCGGTTGTAGGGGTCACCCTTCCTTTTGTCAGTTACGGGGGCTCTTCGATAATCACAGTTATGATCGGAATAGGTTTACTGCTCAACATCAGCATGCGCAGGTTCATGTACGAATAGCTGTCCCATCTAAAATAATTTAATGGTAATCCAGGAGGTAACATGAAAAAAAAGGAAAAGCAGAAGGCTTCCCCGGAGACGATTTCCACTTTGCTCGGGCGGGATACGGTCATCGATGGAGTGCTGGAGTTCAAAGAGACCATCAGGGTCGACGGACGCATAAAAGGCAAGGTGGTCAGTGGCGACGGAACCCTGATCATCGGAGAAAAGGCGGTTATCGAGGCCGATATCAAGGTCAAAGCGGCCATCATCAGGGGCAGGGTGGAGGGCCGGATCGAGGCCGGCCGGCAGATCGAGATCTATGCTCCGGCCCGGATCACGGGCGATATCTGTGCGCCCACCATTTCCATAGACGCAGGGGTGATTTTCAACGGCAATTGCAGCATGGCAACCCCCCAACCGACTTCAAGCCGGGAGCCGGGGACACCGGAAGGCAAGCCGGACAAAGTCAAAAATTCAAAAAACCTTTGACAATTGCTCAATCTGAATGATATAGACCGCCGAAGTTTGGACCTTTCTTAAGTCTTTAACATTTACGAGTAGTTACAACACCGGCGACAATTCAAAGTGGCAACGGAGGCACCCGTATGGTCGATATCAATTCGTCGATGATCATCCAGATCATCAATTTCCTGGTTCTGATATTTATAATGAATTTGGTGTGCTACAAGCCTATCCGGGGTATCTTGAAACAGCGGCGAAAGACCATTGAGGGCTTGGAAAACGCCATTGAAACGGCCATCAAGAAGGCCGAAGAGACCAATCGTGCCTTTGCGGAAGGGATTCGTAAGGCGCGGGCCAAGGGCCAAAAAGAAAAAGAGGCTTTGATCCAGGCCGCCGCGGCTGAAGAGAGCGAAATCATTGGACGTATCAATGAGCAGGCCAGGGCCGAGCTGGAGGCGGTCAAGCAAAAGATCAGCCAGGATGCTGAAAAAGTAAGACAGGCCCTGCAAAAGGAAGTGGATGCCTTTGCCGAGGCCATCAGTCAAAAAATATTGGGGAGGGCAGGTTGATGAAGATTCCTGGTAATCACCGGAACCATTGGCTCCTGAAACGCTGGATGGTAATTGCCGTCTTGGCCCTGGTGTTGGTGGGCGCAGGGATGGCGGCTGCCAGCGGTGGAGAAGGGCACGAAGGGCATGCCAGCAAGGGGTGGGCGGCCACCGATACCTATAAGGTGATGAATTTTGCCGTTCTGGCCATAGCCCTCTTTTTGGTGTTGCGCAAACCCGCCTCCCAGGGGCTGAATGGACGTATCGAGTCAATCAAGAATCAGCTCAAGGAGTTGGAGGAAAAGAAAGCCGAAGCTGAAAAGCAGCTGGCGGAATACAATCGGCAGCTCGAGCGCCTCGACCAGGAGGCCGAGAAGATGGTTGCCGAGTACATCCGTCAGGGAGAGGAGGCCAAAGCCCGCATCCTGAAAGAAGCCGAAGCGACTGCTGAAAAACTCAAGGAGCAGGCCAAAAAGAATATCGAACACGAATTCAAGCGGGCCCGTATTCGCTTGCAGCAGGAAATTGTGGACAAGGCCCTGGCCAAGGCTGAGGAAAAGATCCGTAAGGAAATTTCAGCCCGGGATCAGGAAAGGCTGATTGACGAATATCTAGAGAAGGTGGTGGCATAGTGAAAAATTTGGCGATTGCAAGGCGGTATGCCAAGGCACTTTTGTTGATCGGCAAAGAAGATGGCCGGACCGAAACCTACCGCCGGGAACTTGATCAATTTGCGCAGATGGTTACCACGGACAAGGAACTGGCGGGGGTCCTGACAAATCCGCTTTACGATACCGATGGCCGTAAAAAGGTTTTGCAGGCGCTGGTCGAAAAAATGGAACTGTCCAAGGTGATGCGGTCTTTTCTCATTCTCTTGTTTGAAAAAGGCCGCATCGGGTTTGTTGGACCCATCAACGAGTTTTTCCAGAAACTGGCGGATGAACTCAAAGGGGTCGCACGCGCCAGCCTGGTTTCAGCCACTGAGCTTTCGGATGAAACCATCGAAAAAATTCGTGCCGCCCTGTCTAAGAAGACAGGTAAAGATATAATTCTGGAGGTGCAGCAGGATCCAGGACTAATTGGGGGCATCGTCACCCGCATTGGCGATCTTGTCTTGGATGGGAGCATCAAAACACAGTTGCTCAATATGCAAGAATCTTTAAAAAGGGGTGAGAGTGTCTGATGGAACTAAGAGCTGAAGAAATTAGTCAGATTATCAAGGAACAGATCACAGATTACGATAAAAAGGTAGAACTCAGTGAGACCGGAGTCGTACTTTCGGTCGGCGACGGCATCGCCCGTGTTTACGGTCTCGAAAAGGTAATGGCCCTCGAACTGGTAGAGTTCCCCGGACAGATTCTCGGTCTGGTGCTCAACCTCGAGGAGGACAACGTCGGTGTCGCCATCATGGGTGAAGACATTCACATCAAGGAAGGCGATATCGTCAAACGTACCGGCCGGATCGCCCAGGTGCCGGTAGGCGAGGCGGTCTTGGGCCGCGTGGTCGATTCCATGGGCCAGCCTCTGGATGGTAAGGGGCCGATCGACGCCAAGGAATACCGCCGGGTCGAAATGGTGGCCCCCGGTGTCATTGCCAGGAAAAGCGTTCACGAGCCATGTTATACCGGCCTGAAAGCCGTAGATGCCATGACTCCGGTCGGGCGCGGCCAGCGTGAGCTGATCATCGGCGACCGCCAGATCGGCAAGACCGCTTGCGCCATCGATGCCATCTTGGCCCAGAAAGATACGGATGTTTATTGTATCTACGTGGCTTGTGGACAGAAAAAATCGACCGTGGCCCAGGTGCATGCCGTTTTGGAAAAATACGGGGCCATGGAGTACACCACCATTGTTGCGGCTTGTGCCAGTGACCCGGCCACCTTGCAGTACATCGCGCCCTATTCGGGATGCGCGATGGGCGAATATTTCAGGGACAATGGAAAGCATGCCCTGATTATTTACGACGACCTTTCCAAGCAGGCTGCAGCCTACCGCCAGGTCTCCTTGCTGCTGCGCCGGCCCCCGGGACGTGAGGCTTATCCCGGCGATATCTTTTACAACCACTCCCGGTTGCTGGAAAGGGCAGCCAAGCTCAGCGACGAGCTCGGCGCGGGTTCCCTGACGGCCCTGCCGATCATCGAGACCCAGGCCGGTGACGTTTCGGCCTACATTCCGACCAACGTTATTTCGATTACCGACGGCCAGATCTACCTGGAGCCGAGTCTGTTCTTTGCAGGCATCAGGCCGGCCATCAACGTCGGCTTGTCGGTCTCCCGCGTCGGTGGCGCAGCCCAGGTCAAGGCCATGAAGCAGGTTGCCGGTACTCTGCGTCTCGACATGGCCCAGTTCCGTGAGTTGGAAGCCTTCGCCGCTTTCGGCAGCGATTTGGACGAGGCCACCCAGAAACAGCTCACCCGCGGCCAGAGACTGGTCGAAATCCTGAAGCAGCCCCAGTATCAACCGCTGCCGATGGAAAAACAGGTCACAATTCTTTACGCCGGAACGCGCGGTTTCCTGGACAAGTATCCTGCTGATGTGGTCGCCAAATACGAGGCCGGCCTTTATCCATTCATCGAGGAACGTTTCCCGCAGATATTCGAGCAGTTGAAAGAGAAAAAAGAGATCGATGACGCCCTCGACAAACTGATGACCGAAGCGTTGCAAGCCTACGACGAAGAGTTCAAAGACACCATCAAGTAGTAGGAGCGAGGGCCGGTATCCGTCAGGCTTTTGAGGACAGGAAATAATAACGAATCGATAAGGGCTGAGCTTTATGGCGAAACTAAAAGAAGTCCAATTGAAGATCGCAGCGGTCAAAAAGACCAAGCAGATCACCAAGGCCATGAACATGGTAGCAGCTTCACGCCTGAGGGGAGCCCAGGCCAACATGGAAGCTTTCAGGCCATACGCTGCCAAGTTTGCAGAGGTTTTGGGGAATCTGGCCGAAGGCGGTGGCGAAGAGGCGAGCCCTTTGCTGGTGCCCCGGGATGAAGTAAAGAAGGTACACATTATTTTATGCACTTCGGATCGCGGGCTCTGTGGTGGCTTCAATGCCAATCTCATGGCAAAGGCCGAGGAGCTCGAGGCAGCCAAAGCCGCCGAGGGCATCGAGGTTTCTTTTACTGCTTTTGGTAAGAAAGGCAGGGACTGGCTGCGGAACGAGGAAAAGAAAATAGTGAAGGAATACCTGGGCGTCGTGGGAACCAAGTTTGATTTCACGGTGGCAGCCCAGGCAGGCCGGGAACTGGTGGCCGGTTTTTTAGACGGCCTCTATGACGAGGTATTTGTGATCTATTCCCAGTTTTTGAGTATGGCCAAGCAGTTGCCGCTGGTGAAACAGCTCCTGCCGATTCCGCCCATCGAGCGCGAAGAGGTGGAAAAGGATGAAAATGCTCCCTATCTTGCAGAGCATATCTGTGAGCCCTCGGCCGATGCCCTGCTTGACGATCTGCTTCCCAAGAACGTCCAGGTGCAGTTGTTTTCGGCCCTGCTGGAAACATCCACCAGTGAGCACGCGGCCCGTATGCTGGCCATGGATAATGCCACCAAGGCCTGTAACGAAATGATCAACACCCTTACCTTGGCCTATAACAAAGCACGACAGGCGGCCATTACCGCGGAGCTTATGGATATCGTGGGAGGCGCCGAGGCACTTAAAGGGTAAATAAAATACACCGCTTTAGTTTTAAGAGGAGGTCCATAGATGGCAGAGAACATAGGTAAAATCGTGCAGGTTATGGGGCCTGTCGTTGACGTTGAATTCGAGCAGGGAAAGCTGCCGACCATTTACACGGCGCTTACCATATCCAACCCTGCCATCAGCGACGAGGAAGACAACCTGGTCGTTGAGGTGGCCCAGCATTTGGGCGACAACGTGGTGCGCACCATTGCCATGGATGTTACGGATGGTTTGGTGCGTGGTATGCCCGTAAAAGATACCGGCAAGCCGATCATGATGCCGGTGGGAGAGGCCAGCCTGGGACGGGTGCTCAATGTAGTCGGTCGTCCGGTCGATGGACTCGGTCCGGTGAGCCAGGAAAAAATGATGCCCATTCACCGTGAGGCGCCCAAGTTCACCGAGCAGGACGTGGAAGTCAACGTTCTGGAAACAGGTGTAAAGGTCATCGACCTCTTGGTTCCCTTTCCCCGTGGCGGCAAGATGGGGATGTTCGGAGGTGCCGGTGTCGGCAAAACCGTCATCATGATGGAAATGGTCCATAACATCGCCATGCAACATGGTGGAATTTCGGTTTTTGCCGGGGTGGGTGAAAGAACCCGCGAGGGAAACGACCTTTACCACGAAATGAAAGAGTCCGGAGTTTTGCCCAAAGCAGCCCTGGTATACGGGCAGATGACCGAACCTCCAGGGGCTCGTGCCAGGGTAGCCCTGTCGGCTCTGACCTGCGCCGAGTATTTCCGTGACGAAGAAGGTCAGGACGTCTTGATTTTTATCGACAATATTTTCCGTTTTACCCAGGCAGGTTCAGAGGTTTCGGCCCTGCTGGGCCGGATGCCTTCGGCCGTGGGTTACCAGCCCACACTGGCGGTCGACCTTGGCGAGTTACAGGAAAGGATCACATCGACCGACAAAGGTTCGATTACGGCTGTCCAATGCGTTTACGTTCCGGCTGACGACCTGACCGACCCCGCTCCTGCAACCACCTTTGCCCACTTGGATGGTACCGTGGTTCTTTCACGCCAGATTGCAGAGCTGGGGATTTATCCAGCCGTCGATCCGCTCGATTCGACTTCACGGATCCTGGATGCCAACTTTATCGGTGATGAACATTATCAAACGGCACGCCAGGTTCAGCAAATCCTGCAAAAGTATAAAGAATTGCAGGATATTATCGCAATCTTAGGAATGGAAGAACTTTCCGACGAAGACAAGGTTACAGTTGGACGGGCCCGCCGGATCCAGCGCTTTTTGTCCCAGCCCTTCCACGTGGCCGAAGCTTTTACCGGAAAACCCGGCGTCTACGTCAAGATAGAAGATACCATCCGCGGTTTCCGTGAAATCTGCGACGGCAAGCATGACGATGTTCCCGAACAGGCCTTCTATATGAAGGGTGGAATCGAGCAGGCGGTCGAAGCAGCCAAGGAAATGCAGACGGCATAACCAGATGAGGATTCAAGATGGCGGAAAATATCCAACTAGAGATTGTAACTCCATCGAAGGCTGTCGTAAAGGATGAGGCCCAGATCGTAATGGCACCGGGGAGTCTGGGAGAGTTCGGCGTCCTTTCCGGTCATACTCCCTTCATGACCAGTTTGAAGGTGGGGACAGTCAAATACGTTGATGAGTCCGGCAAAGAGCGGTTCGTTTTCGTAAACGGTGGCTTCGCTGAGGCCTTGCCGGATCGAGTCACGATCCTGGCTGAATCGGCCGAACGAAAAGAAGATATTGACGTTGCGAGGGCCAAGGCGGCCCTGGAAAGGGCTCAAAAACGGCTGGAGTCCAAGGCGGATCCCGATATTGATTTTGAAAGGGCCAAGGCGGCCCTGGAAAGGGCCATCCACCGGATTAAGTTGGCCGAGATGAGTTGAATCCATTCTAAGCCGACAGCCTGTAGAAATCACAGAAAGGGGCAGCCCTTGGGCGGCCCCTTTTTACTTGGAAAAAGAAACCTGGAAATCCGGCAAGATTAGTTTGACCCCGATCTTAAAAGGTTTTAAGCTGATATTTGACGTCGCTCATCGATCAACCTTTCAGGTTGGATGGGTTGGCGGCGCCATCAAAGTTGTTGACTTGGATTCCGATGGACGTTTATATTATCGCATGAAGATGAGGTGAACTGTTGGATAAGGAAACGGTTTTACGGCAGTTTGACGATCTTGAGGCCAAAATCGAAAGACTGATCGAGACCTGCAAACGACTGGAAGCCGAGAAGCTTGAACTGGCTGATAAAAACCGGGAATTGGAACAACAGCTTCTTGAAAAGGCCGAGTTGCAGCAACGGCATGAGGATTTGAAGATCTTGATCAGATCTAAAATCGATGGCCTGATGGACAGGCTATCCGATTTTTCGGAAAAAGAATAAATTTGGTTTACCTCTAAACACCTAACAAATGGGGTAGCAGGATTGTGTGGAAAATTTCGTCACCATAGAGATTTTGGGACAGCCTTTCACGTTTAAAACTGAATCAGAGCTATCCGAAGCACGGGCGGTGGCTGACTATCTCAAAAGCCAGGTAAACAAGATGGAAGGCCAGATAATCAAAAATTCACCGGGTATCAATAAGAGAACCGTTTTATTGCTGACCGCCCTCAATATAACGGGTGAATATTTTGCTCTTAAAAAAAAACACGAAGACTTGAAAAAAATTGTTTCGGAACGCTCCCGGCGATTGGTTAATGCGCTGGAATCCCAGTTGGCTTCGTACGAAAAGCGACAGTGATGGAATAGGGCCCCGTTTGAGAGTGTGTTC
>JALVRI010000603.1 GCA_027031325.1 Desulfobacteraceae bacterium | reverse complement strand
ACCGGCACGTTGATGATGTCTCCCAGCAGCACCAGGATGATGCTGGGCGGAATTATCTGTCCCAGGGTCCCGGAAGCGGCGACCGTTCCGGTCGTCAGGGCCTTGTTATACTTGCGGTGGAGCATGGTGGGGACTGAAAGCAGTCCCATGGTAACCACCGTGGCACCGACGATCCCGGTGGATGCTCCCATCAGGGCGCCGACAAAGACGACCGACATGGCCAGTCCGCCCCTTATCTTGGCGAAAACGAGGGCCATGGTTTCCAGCAGTTCCTCGGCAATGCCGGATTTTTCCAGCATTACGCCCATGTAGATGAACAGGGGAACCGCCAGGAGGGTGAAGTTGGTCATGGTGCCCCAGATCCGCAAGGGCAGCAGGTTGAAAAAATCGAATCCGAAACCGATTACGCCGAAAAAAAGCGAGACACCTCCGATGGTGAAGGCTACCGGGTAGCCCAGCAACAGCAGGGCGAAGACAGCTGTGAACATAACAAGGGGCATGAATTCATGGATCAGCTCGGTCATTTCAGCGGCCCTCCCCTTTTGTTTTGTCCTCCTTGAGGAAAACGATATTGCGGAAAGCCTCTGCAATACCCTGGAGCATGACTAGTGAGAAGCCGAAAGGGATCATTGCCTTCAGGACATACCGGGCCGGCAATCCACCGGGATCGGGGGAAGTTTCGCGGACAGCCCAGGAATTTGCAACGAAGCCCGAGGTGGCGTAAAAGACTATCAGGCAGAAGGGGATGAGAAAAAAGACCGAACCGAAAAGATTGATCCAGGCCTTGGCCCGCTCGTTGAGGCGGGTGTAGATGATGTCAACCCTTACGTGTCCATCGTGCTTCAGTGTATAGGCGGCGCCCACCAGGAAGATTACGGAAAAGATATGCCACTCCAGTTCCTGGAGCGAGATATGGCCCTTTTTGAAAGCGTAACGCATGATCGTATCATAAAAAACGTTGATTACCAGCAAGGTGGTGAGCCAGTTTACCAGGATGCCGATTCTTTCGTTCAAGGCGTCTACCACTTTAATATACTTGCGCATTAGGTTCATTGCTGAAGCTCCTTTAGTTAGTGCAACAGTTTGTACAAACCCATCCAACTAACCGCAGGCTGTTTTACATGTCAAGTGCTTTTACACATTAGTTTTCGAAATCGAAGAGACGGAAATTGAAGAAAATAAGCGGGCGGGAATCTAAGGCTGCAAGGAATTCAGGCGGAATTTCAACGGCCGTGATGCCCGCTGCAGGGGTATCAGGCAGGCATCACGGCCGACATGGAAGATATAGGATTACAGGTGCCGCAGGGCCACTTTCAGGTGGGCCAGCCAGATGGCGATCATGTTGTCGTATTCGGCTGTGCCCTTGAGTAGGGGTACGCACTTGACGCCGGCCTTGGTGATGATCGATTTCCAGGAATCAGGCTCATCTCCGGCCATGTCGTTTTTGGCGTGATCCCCGGCTACCGACATGAAAGGCATCAGGTAGGCTTTCTTGATATGCTTGCTTTTCAGCCAGGCGACTACTTCATCGATGCCCGGCCAACCTTCCACGGTGCCTACGAATATGTTGGGGTCTTTTTGCTGGAGTTGGTACATGAAGGCGGCGTAGAATGCGTTTGACGGATGGGGTGTGCCATGCCCCATGAGGACGACGGCCTCATTGGCTTTGCGTGCCTTGGGAATGTTGGCCAGGACTGCTTCTGCTGCCGCCTGGAGGTCTTTTTCCCTTGAGAGCAGGGGATCTCCGATGAAGACCTTGGTGAAGCCTTCGGCCATGGCGGTGAAGGCGCGGGCTGTCTGAACCAGGTCGTCGTACTCTTCTCCCCTGATTGTGTGCAGGGACTGGATGGCAACGTGGGTAAAGCCTTCGTCCATCATCTTGGCCAGGGCGACTGCCACCGAGTCAAGCTGGCGGCCCTGTCTGGCAAGTTTCTTGCGGATGATCCTGGAAGTATAGGCCCAGCGGACCGGGATGCCGGGAAAGGCTTTTTTGACCTGGCGGTCGATATTCTCGAATGAGACCTGGGCGCTTTTAACCGACGACCCGAAAGCCACCAGGAGGATGCCGGTCTTTTTGGGCTTTTGCTTTCCGTGAGCGGAGGCCATGCAAAAAGGGGCTGCCACCAGGGTGAAAAGGACTGCCGCAACGATCAGCCAACTGTATTTACGCGGGACAAACATTACTACCTCCTTGAAAGATCTGTTGCAGCCCGGAAACAAGAATCCCGGGCCGAAAAGTTATTCGATCCGGGATGTCCCATCTTCATCCGCGGTATTCAACGACCGCTGGCTTTTGCCCTTGCCGGCGGCCAATAACCCGGGCAGGTCTTCTGACTTTCGGATCATCCTCCAAGCGGCGCCTTCCCGGCAGACAGCACGCTGCCAGTGGCATCCAGCCGCTCTCGTCCCCGATTACAGCGGTGGGCCCGTCCCCGATTTGCACGGGGTTCCCTCTTGAGCTCTTTCGAGCACCCGGGCGTTACTGGCGCCCTAGATACCCAAGTTGAAGATCCAAGTCAAGGGCCTGGAGGATCCATTGGTAGGCACGCCGGGATAAGGGTTGACCGTCATTTGATACCCGCTTCTTTCATATGGCCGACGTACTTGCGGTCGGTGCCCTGAATATGGTCTATCAACCATTTTTTGAGGTAATTCATAAGTTCCATGGAAACCAGAGCCTTGCCGTCTTGAAAGCCGGCTTGCAGTTCTTCGAGCTTGGAGACGAAATCCGCATGGATGCCCATGTGTCGCTCAAGATCAGGGTAATTGCATCTTTTCAAC
>JALVRI010000602.1 GCA_027031325.1 Desulfobacteraceae bacterium | reverse complement strand
GGGCACAGACGATTAAAAGAACAATGGATTGTTTGCCCAGGTTATGCATATAGTCCTCCTTTCGAAGTGATCGGATCAGGATTCCAGGTGCTGCCGGGAAGTCGCCGGATCGTTGCACGCAGGTTCGCCATTCAAATCGGCATCCCATTTCCGGCAGGCCACAAAACAGCATAGCAGTTTCCTGTTGTCGTTGCAAATGTTTGATTGTCTTTGAATAAGTGATGCGGACCGGTTTGGCGGCGCAACAGTGCCCGGGCCGGTTCCATTCAGCCGGGTGGATTTTGAAACCGGCCGGATGGTGTTTGCCAAAGCTTAAGGCCTGATGGGAATGGAGAAAGAAGTCTCCGGCGGGGATCTGCAAAATCCGGAAGCGGTGGAAGTCGCGGTCGATCTGCCGGTATACAAGACTTACACTTACTTGTGCGCCGGTAAAGAGCGCGGCCAAGATCTTGTCGGCCGGCGGGTCCTGGTGCCGTTCGGCCCTCGACGTGTGACCGGGTATGTCTTGGGACCTGCTGAAAAGATACCTTCCGGGCGACTCAAGCATCTAGAGCAGTTGCTGGATGAAGAAGCCCTTTTTCCTACCGCCATGGTCCCTTTTTTCAGGTGGGTTGCAGATTATTATCTCTATCCACTGGGGCAGGTTATCAAAACCGCTTTGCCCGGAGGGATCAATGTGGCCGAAAGGGCGATTTACCGGCTTGGCACTCCTGGTTCCGGCATGAAGCTGCCTGACGATGCCGATCGGCAGACAAAAGCCATCTGGGAAGCCCTGGAGCAAGCACCTCTGACCATGAGACAGCTGGAAGGGCGTTTCGGTCAATCCGGGGTCCGCGCCAGGATAAAGTACCTTGTGGACCGGGGCCTGGTAGTCCGCCGGATGCGGCTTTCTTCGGCCCGCACCCGCCCGGCATCTGAAAAGATCGTATGCCTGGCAGACGGTCTGTCCGAAACCGGCTTGTCAAAAGCCCGTCGCAAGCTGGTGTCGGCATTGAAAGCCAACGGTCCCATGTCCTTGCGCCGCCTGAAACAGTTGGTGCCGACGGCTCCGGCCCTGGTGCGGGTGATGCAACGGGACGGTCAACTGGAAATCAGCCGGCGGCCTGTTTTCAGGGATCCTTTCGGGGAGGCGGTTGACCCTGACCTCCCGCCCCAGCTCACATCGGAGCAGCAGGCCGCGGTGGATTACATCAGCGGGCAAACGGGACAAGGTTTTGGAGCCTTTATGCTGGCCGGGGTCACCGGCAGCGGCAAGACCGAAGTTTACCTGCGCCTGGCCGCCAGGTCCCTGGCGGCCGGGCGGCCGGTCGTCGTGCTGGTGCCCGAAATCGGGCTGGTTTCCCAGGCCGAGCGGCGTTTCCGGGCCCGCTTCGGATCCAAGGTGGCCCTGCTTCACAGTGGTCTTACGGCCGGAGAGAGGTACGACCAGTGGATAAGGCTGGTATCGGGCAGGGCGGAGATCGCCATAGGGGCCCGCTCGGCGGTCTTTGCACCTTTTGAGCGGCCCGGCCTGTTCATCGTTGACGAAGAACACGACCCTTCTTACAAGCAGGAAAGCGGCCTGCGCTACAATGGCCGTGACCTGGCCGTGATGCGGGCCAAGCAGGCCGGGGCGGTGGTGGTGCTCGGTTCGGCCACGCCCTCGGTTCAGACCGTCTATAATGTCCAGCGCGGCAAGTACCGCAGGGTCGACCTGCGCAAGAGGATCGGCGGCCAGTGCCTGCCCCGGATCGAGGTGGTCAACCTGGCGGACTACCGGGGGAGGGAAAGGATCTACCGGATTTTTACCCCACCCTTGATCGATGCCATTGGTAAAACCCTCAATAGGGGTCAGCAGGTGGTCTTGTTCGTCAATCGCCGCGGTTCGGCCGGCACGTTGATCTGCCAGGTCTGCGGTCAACCGCTTTTGTGCCGTAACTGCGATGTTTCCCTTACCTGGCACCGGCACCAAAATGCCTACCGCTGTCATTACTGCGGTTTCAGCCGGGCGGCCACCAGCAAGTGCGGCCATTGCGGCTCTGCTTCCATCAAGCGCCTGGGGCTGGGTACCGAGAAGGTGGAGACCCTGGTCAGGGAGCTTTTCCCGGAGGCCGCTGTCGCCCGCATGGACCGGGATACCACCGGCCGCAAGGGGGCCCTGCTCCGGATCCTGAAAGACCTTCACAATCGAAAAGTGGACATCCTGGTTGGAACCCAGATGGTGGCCAAGGGGCACGATTATCCCAACATAACCCTGGTGGGCATAATCTGCGCCGACCTGGCCCTTAACATGCCCGATTTCAGGGCCGGGGAAAGGACATTCCAGGTCCTGGCCCAGGTGGCAGGGCGGGCCGGCCGTGGGAATGCGCCCGGCCGGGTCGTTCTCCAGACCTACAACCCGGATCACTTCACCGTCGCCGCAGCCTGCCGCCAGGATTTCGAGGCCTTCTACCGCCAGGAATTGGAGCAACGCCGGGTTTTGGGATATCCTCCCTTCAGCCGCCTGGTACAAGTCAGGATCGCCGGCCGTCACAAGGACCGGACAGAAGCGGTCGCCCGCAGCCTGGGCCGGGCGGCCCTGGATCTTCAGCGCAGCGATCCGCGCTATGACAGGGTGCAGGTCCTGGGTCCCCTGGAGGCTCCCCTTGCCAGGATCGCCGGGCGTTACCGCTGGCAAATCCTGCTCAAGGGACCGGGAAGCGCCCTGCTGCGCAGCTTTGCAACCGCCCTCTGTTTTGATGAAAATGGCCTCAGGACCGAAAAAGGTGTCAGCTTGAGCATAGACGTGGATCCCCTGGAGATGT
>JALVRI010000601.1 GCA_027031325.1 Desulfobacteraceae bacterium | reverse complement strand
TTTTATTCGCAATTGGGCCTGGATTGCCCGTCCGGCGGTTCTTTACCTGAACCTTTTTGCCCGTGCAGCCATTTACATGGCACCAGCCAAGCCACTGGCCCCGCTGGTAAAACAGGGCTTGCTTGCCCCTTACGACCGTCCCTCCGGCCGTCTGGCAACCTATCGCTTTGTTACCGACATCCCCCTTGAGCCGACAGATCGCGGATTCGGGCTGGTTGACCTGGTTGAAAAAAGCCTTGGCCGGTTTGAAGGGCTGCCGATCTTGATTTTATGGGGCAATCGTGATTTTGTATTCGATCCGGACTACCTGGCGGCTTGGCGCAGGTACTTGCCAACAGCCCATGTCAGGGTTTTCGAAAACGGAGGCCATTACCTGTTGGAAGATCACCCGTCCCAGGTCATCGCCGAAATGAAACGATTTTTCAACCGCTACCCGGCCTGACCGTCATGATCTCCAGGCCGCCGGGATAACCAGCTAACTTGCATGTTGACAAAAGCCGACCATAGAATGGATCAAACCTTCGTGCCGGAAGACAAGGACAATTCAATCGTCAACGTGGCCCGCTACCTGAAGCGGATGGCCCGCGTCCAGCCATACGGCAAAGCTGTAATCTACCCTCATGGCCGGAATACCACAGGCCAGGTGGCCTATACCCAGCTGACTTTCCGGCAGTTGGATCAGGCTTCCGATATTTTGGCCCACGGCCTTGAGTCTTCCGGCATTCGGCGGCAGACCAGGACAATCGTCATGGTCCGACCGGGTATCGAATTTTTCGTTTTGATCTTCGCCATGTTCAAGGTGGGGGCCGTTCCGGTGATGGTCGACCCCGGTATGGGAGTAAGCCGCATGGTGGCCTGTCTGAAAGAAAGCCGGGCCCGGGCCATGGTGGGCATCCCCCCGGCCCATGTCCTGCGGGTTCTTTACAGACGGCATTTCAAAACCGTCAAGAGATGGATCACTGTCGGCCGGCGCTGGTTCTGGTCCGGCCCGACTTTGCAAGGTCTTTTGAACAATCCTTTTCGCCCCTTCACCATGGCCAGGACCACCGCCAACGAGATTGCCGCCATCCTCTTTACCACCGGCAGTACCGGGCCTGCCAAGGGGACGATTTACACCCATTCTGTCTTCGATGCCCAGATCAGGCTGATAAAAAGCGAGTTTGGAATCGCCCCGGGCGAGACCGACCTGCCCACCTTCCCCCTTTTTTCCCTCTTCGATCCTGCCCTGGGCATGACCGCCGTGATCCCGGACATGGATCCAACCCGGCCTGCCGAGGCCGATCCGACCAAGATCATCCAGGCCATCGAAGATCACGGGGTGACCAACATGTTCGCATCACCTGCCCTGCTCGATCGCCTGGGACGCTACGGCGTTGAGCACAAGGTCAAACTTCCTTCCCTGAAAAGGGTCATAACCGCCGGGGCGCCGGCAGCCCCGGCCAGTATAGAACGTTTTTCCAGTCTGCTTGAAGAAGGTGCCCAGGTGCATACCGGATACGGGGCCACCGAGGCAATGCCGGTTTCGTCATTCGGCAGCAAGGAAATACTTTCGGAAACCCGCCACCTAAGCGAAAAAGGCTACGGTATTTGCGTCGGACGACCGGCACCCGAAATCAGGGTCGAAATCATCAGGATCAGTGACGATCCAATTGTCCAGTGGTCAGATAATCTGGTCTTACCTCCCAATGAGATCGGAGAAATCACCGTCCAGGGACCGGTGGTTACCAGGGGTTACTTCGAGCGCCCCCGCGACGACGCCTTGGCCAAGATTCGTGACGGAGCCGCTTTCTGGCATAGAATGGGTGATCTTGGCTGGCGTGACAAGAAAGGCCGGATCTGGTTTTGCGGCCGTAAGAGCCACCGGGTGATAACCGCCGAAAGAACTTTGTATACCATCCCTTGTGAGGCAATCTTCAACAACCACCCCATGGTGTATCGCAGTGCCCTTGTAGGTTGCGGTGATCCTCCCGACCAGACACCGCTAATTTGCATCGAAATCGAAAAACAGCACGCCCGTACCGACCGCCGCCGCCTGGCGAACGAGCTTTTCGGGCTGGCCCGGGCCAACGCCTTGACCGCCTGTATCAAGCACCTTCTTTTCCATCCGGCTTTTCCGGTGGACATCAGGCACAACGCCAAGATATTCAGAGAAAAACTGGCTGTATGGGCCGCAAAAAACATCAAGAGCGCTTACAGGGCCAAATGAAAGCAAACCAGGATGTCATGACAGGCAAAAATGGGTCCAAGCAAGTTTTGGTAACCGGCGGGGGCGGTTTTCTTGGCAGCGCCATCGCCGTGCGCCTAATCGAACAGGGCCTGAAAGTAAGATCCTTTTCCCGTAATCACTATCCAAAGCTTGAACGGATGGGAGTCGAGCAAATCAGGGGCGACCTGGCCGATCCGCACGCGTTGGAAAAAGCCTGCCGCCATACAACGGCTGTATTTCACACCGCAGCCAAGGCCGGGGTCTGGGGACCATGGAATGATTTTTACCGCACCAACTACCTCGGAACCTGTAACGTCATCCGGGCCTGCCGTAAATGCAAGGTGCCTTATCTGATATACACTAGTTCACCAAGCGTGGTTTTCAATGGCCGGGACATGGAGGCTGTCAACGAATCCGTCCCCTACCCTGAAAGCTACCACGCCCATTACCCAAAGACCAAGGCCATGGCTGAAAAGGCCGTTGTGGAGGCCGCAGGGCAGGACCTGGCAACGATCTGCCTGAGGCCCCACCTTATCTGGGGGCCGGGTGACAATCACTTGGTGCCACGTATTCTGGCC
>JALVRI010000600.1 GCA_027031325.1 Desulfobacteraceae bacterium | reverse complement strand
GGTCCGGATGGATCCTACTCACCTGAGGCAGGTAATCTGGAATCTGTTGATGAATTCGGCCGAGGCCATCGAGGACAGCGGTACAATTACCTTGAGGGCTGTTGCTCTCAAGGGTGAAAAAGTGGAGGTAAAAATCAGCGATAATGGTTGCGGCATTTCGCAAGAAGCCCTTCCTTTGATCTTTGACCCCTTTTACACTACCAAGCCGGAAGGTACCGGGCTTGGATTGTCGATAGTCCATCGCATCCTGGAAACCTATGGAAGCAGACTGGATGTTGAAACCACACCCGGCAAAGGAACCAGCCTTTCTTTCGTCTTGCCCCGGGCGGAAGCTCCCCCTGCATCCTGACCCGGATTTTCAGTGAAAGCCGGTCTTGATCCTCCGGTTTGGAAAAGTTTTGAACCCGGATTATGCACTTCAAATGCCTACAATACGTCTGCCTGCCCTCGGCCTCGCATCTTCGCCAAACTCGCCAGCTGCAAAATCCGGGTTGAATTCAGGCTGCCCCGCCGGGGCATGGATCGGGAAAGTCCAGGCGCAATCTATCTCTCCTTGACATCAAAATAACCAGGCACTAAGGTATGACCCCCATGAAACGACACCCAACTACCTGTAAATTGATGTATTTTTGCTGGAGTTACCTTTTTTTCTGGTTCGTCCTGCGCCTGGTTTTGAGCGGCTTGTTCCTCCTGGCCCCGGATGAAGCCAATTACTGGCAGTGGGGGCGCCATCTCGATTGGAGTTATCACGATCAGGCCCCGATGATCGGCTGGATGATCCACCTTACAACCCAGCTTATGGGGCACACCGAAAGGGCCGTACGTTTGCCTTCCGTGGTTTCGATCAGCCTGGCCTCAGTCTACCTGGTGTTGCTGGCCCGTCACTGGTTCGGCAAACAGGTTGCCGTGGCGACAGCGGTCCTGTCCCAGTCTATCCTCTTGTTCAACGTGGGTGGCTTGATGGCCACAGCCGATGGGTTGCAGGCTGCGGCTTGGGCTGCGGTCATCTACCACGGCGCAAGGGCGTATGAGGATAACACCTGGGGCAGCTGGCTTGCCACCGGGATGTGGTTCGGCTTCGGTATGCTGAGCAAGTATACCATGGTGCTGGCAGCCCCCTGTTTGTTTGTGTTCGGCCTGCTGTCAAGAAGGCACCGCAAGTCGCTGGCAGCCTTGAAACCATACGCTGGCTTGGCACTGGGGTTGGTTATGTTCGCACCCGTGATCTACTGGAATGCAAACCACGACTGGAATTCCATCCGCCATGTGGCCTACATCGGAGGCGCCAACCAGAAATTCAGCCTTCATTTCCGTTACCTGGGGGATTTCCTCGCTTCCCAGGCCGCCTTGCTCTCTCCCCTGGTGTTTCTGGCCATCTGCTGGAGCTGGCTTGATACCGCCGGCTACGGGGCGGCAGACAAAAACTGGAAGGAAAAGTATCTTCTCTGGACCTCTCTGCCGGTTGTCGCCGGTTTTGCCATGTTGAGCCTTCACACGCGGGTGTATGGAAACTGGCCGGGGGCAGGCTATATATCAGCCGTGCTCCTGGCGGCGACCAAGTTTAGCTCCGGCGGGACAAAGGCCGGGCGGCGCTACTGGCGATGGACCCTGGCAACTTCCTACACTTTTACGATAGTGGTACTGATCCATACGGTCTGGCCCTTTTTGCCTCTTCCGCCATCCATGGACAGAACCGCCACAGAGCTTACCGGGTGGGACCAACTCGGCAAGATGGTTGCCGAGCAGGTCAAAGCCATGCCCCGGCCGGAAAAGACTTTCATTTTCGGCCGGCGTTACCAGATAGCCAGTGAACTTGCCTTCTACGTGCCTGGCCAGCCGTTCACGGTTTCCATAAACCGCTGGAATCGGCCCAATGTTTACGATTACTGGTTCGACGACGGCCAACTGCTCGGCCTGGATGCAATAGGGGTCACGCGTAACAAAGATGACCAGAAGCTCCTGCAGCAAGTATTCCGGAAGGTCGAGCCCGCCCAGGCGGTGGTACTGAGCGACAGGCGATGCGGGTTGTTGGGCAAAAGGCGCGAGCGGCCGGTCAGGACAATGTACATTTACCGCTGTTTCGGTTTCAAGGGCGGGTTACGCTGGATACCACCCGACCAACACGACATCAGGGCTTCGAGTCCATTGTCGGAAGTTGTGCCCCGGAGTTAACCAGCCTGTGATTTTATCTTTTCGGATACAAACTCCGTTCATTAAAATATACAAAAACCATATTCGCCATCCCCTCGGGTTTTTCCCCGGGTAATTTTTCACACCGATTCGACCCGCCACCTACCGGCTGAAAGACGTGCCGTCCAACTTTGGAAATGGTTCGATTGCCCGTTACCTCCAGCTGCAAAATCCGGGTTCAAACACATTATATGGATTCTTATGGCACCCTTTTTGAATATATTGTGATCGACGCTCTGAAATTATCATGTTTCGGAAAGAAGCGTCGGAAATATGCGTGACAAGGGCAAAACATCCGAAAGGGTGTGACGCAAAGCCTCTGGCCTAAATCTTCTGAAATTCAGAAGACATGGCAGCAGGGCTGCCGCGCGAAGGTGGCTACCTCCTGGTTCCGCCTCGGCGGCAAGGAATACAGGAGAAAGCCATGTACCATCGAGTAGCTTTATTTACCTGGATTTTTGTTTCCAGCTTGATTCTTGGCTTGTTGATCGCGCCGATGGCCACCGGAGCCGACCAGGTCACCCTGGAATGGGACCCCGTGACGCCCACCCCTGAAGGCTACAAGCTTTTTCAAAGGACAGAAGGCCAAGCATACGATT
>JALVRI010000599.1 GCA_027031325.1 Desulfobacteraceae bacterium | reverse complement strand
ATTTATACTATCGCCTGAACGTGATCTCAATCCGCATGCCGGCCCTGCGGGAAATCAAGGAGGATATCCCCCGCCTGGCACAACATTTCATCAAAAAGTTCGGCAAAACCAACCAGCGCAGAGTCAACGGGGTTTCACCCGAGGCAATGGAGCTGTTGATGAACTACCACTGGCCCGGAAACGTCCGCCAACTTGAAAACGTCATTGAACGGGCCTTCGCCCTCGGCACCGGTGAAATGATCGACGCCTTGGACCTTCCGGCCGAAATCAGGAACAACCGGCCGGTCGAATCAGCCGACCAGATAGATTTCAACTTGAGCGCCAATGAAAAACGCTTGATCATCAAGGCCTTGCAACATACAAAGGGAAACAAGGCCGAGGCTGCCAAACTGCTTGGGATAAACATCACCACGGTATATCGTAAAATTGAAAAATACCAGATAAACGATCAGGTTTACACGGGTTGAACACCTGCCCGTGGCCAGCGGCTTCAACCCCTAGCCTTAACGAAAGGAGAAATCCAAGATGTCTGATGGATTAGACGTCATCATCGTGGACGACGATCCGGCGGTTTGCGAACTCATAACGGCCATCGTGAAGCGTTTTTACACCTGGGGTGAAGTAATTCCTTTTTCCAACTCCGATGAAGCAACCAGCTATTGCCTTTCCCGTGAAGTGGGTGTCGCGATTTTCATCATCGATGTTTTCCTGGGGGATGTTTCCGGCTTCTTTTTCCTTGACAGTATCGAGAAAAAATTTCCAACCGCCCATTCTGACGCCATCATCATCACCGGTAACGCCAGTGACGATATAGTCAACATGTGTATCGCGTCGGAGGTAAACCACCTTTTGGAAAAACCGATCAAGCCTTACGCCTTGCAACTGGCTGTCAGGGCGATTGCCGAAAAGTATCTCAAGTTCGCCAAGAAGCTCTTCCAGGATCCTGATTTTGCCAAGAGTGTCTCTGCTTTTTGATTTTTGGTTAACCTCAAACTACGCTCTGATGCAATGGTTGATATAGAACGGATAGAGGGCAAACGCCTGTCGGAAGTCCTTGACCACTTGGTTTCGGAAAAAACCCTGGTCAAAGTTTGCTTGCCTGCCAAGGACTATACCCATCTTACCCTGATCCTGGGCACCGAAAAGGTCAAGGGCAAAAACTACTTTTCAATCGATCTGACCGACGAGTTGGTGGACATTTTCAACAGCCAGGTAGTTGAAGAGCTTATGTTCGAGTTCAACGGACCCGACAAGGTGACCTACCGTTTCACCACCGCCGACACCATCACCAAGCTGGGAAGAGTACTGGTCCGCTTTCCGGATGTTATCGAAAGAATCCAGAAAAGAAGCAACTTCCGGATCAAGACCGAGCCCGGCACCTTGGCCGTCTTCAGATGGGAAGGACGCAAGCACAAGCTCAGGATAGAAAATATCAGCCTTGGCGGGCTCTACGGCCTTACCGCAAATCCCCAGCCCGAAACCCTGAAGGTGGGCGACCTGCTGACTCGCGTGGAAATAGCCTTTCCCGTATCCGATCAGTGCGTCCTGATCACCATCGAAAAGGCGGTCATCCGCAGGGTGGAACACGGCAAAAGAGCCGGCCGCAACGCCTATGCCATGGAATTTATCGAAATCGACCGTGACTCCCGCCAATTGCTGACCAGGCAGATCTACGATCTGCAACGCAACTATCTGAAAAGGCGCATAAAATTCTGATAGGCACCACAACTTTCCGGACGCTGAACCTTTACGGCCGGAAGTGTCGGAGCGGACCGCTGCCGAAATCCACCAGGCCCGAACCCGACCAGTGCCCCAGGAAGGTAAGATCGACCTTGGGCTCGCTTATGGAATTCCAGAATTCTTTCATTTGGGGGCTGAAATGAATGTCGTCCAGGAACAAGAGCCCCTTGTAGCCGATTCTTTGCAGGTAGCGGTAAAATTGCCTTTCAAAACCACCGTCGTGATCCGTATCCAGCATTACAAGCGGCGTCTGTGACAAGCGCGGGTCCTGGCGCACATCGCCTATGCAGAACTCGACTCTCCCCAGTTCTTCCATGCAAGCGACCGCCCTGCAGTCCACTATATCGTATGATACCACTTTGTTGGTTGGATTATAGGCCAGGGCCAGAGCAGAGTAACCCTTGTTGGTGCCGATATCGAAAATGATCTCGTTTTCAAACAAGGTGCTCAGATGGGCGATGAGCCGGTAGTGTTCCAGGCATTGCCTGTCCAGGAAGTATTTCAGGTCGTCTGGGATGGTGACATGCTTTGCCAAGACGCTAAGATCGATTTTGTTCAGCGATGGTTCACTCAGGTTATAGCGCCGGACAAGCGAAGAGCCGGAAGGGGCCCCGATCATACCCAAAGCTTTGTCCGCCAGCTTCCCGAGACGAATATCGAGGTAATCCTTTTTGGAAGCGCAAAATACACAGTAGCAATTTCCCGGACCTGAGAGAAAAAAGGAGACAAAGCTTGCCGGCAACAATTCTTTCATGGCCCACGGGGCGCCGTAGCCAAGGCCGCTTCCGGAGCTGTCAGGGGCAACGAAGGCGACTGCGACATCGTTGCAATGCTCCATACAAAGCCTGTATGTCTCGAGGGCTTTTTCCCGGCCCCAACGCCATACTTCCTCTCCGATCACCACCATGTCGTATTGGCCCAACTCCTCAAGTATTTTGGTGGGATCGCCCTCGAACAGTTCCCTGAACCTGGACCTGAGAAAAGCCGGAATGAAGGCCGCCGTCTTTTCAATTCCGCTTATGGCAAGGCCTTCAATTGATCCCGGCCTGCA
>JALVRI010000598.1 GCA_027031325.1 Desulfobacteraceae bacterium | reverse complement strand
TGGGATGGTCGATGCCACCCATTCCCATAGCCCATGCAATCGATTTTTACTATGAACTAATAAAGTCGGGCAAAATCAGGATTGCCAAGAAATATCCCCATCCGGTCACCATCCACGATCCTTGCAATGTTTCCCGCGGAGGCGGCCTCCACGAGAAAGCCCGCTACATCGCAAAGGCCTTGTGTGAAGAGGTGATCGAGATGTACCCTAACCGGGAGCACAATTACTGCTGCGCCGCAGGTGGAGGGGTGATCAATTGCGGGCCTCCTTACAAGAAAAAGAGGGTTGTCGGCAACCGGGTCAAGGCCGAGCAGTTGTTCGATGCCAAGAGCCGGGGAGCCAAAACCCTGATTGCCCCGTGTCATAACTGTCACAGCGGTCTGCACGACGTGGTGCACCATTACCAGGTCGGGTTGGACATCAAGTTTTTCCAGGATCTGATTTACGAATGCATGCATAAACCGGCCTGAGGGGAGGAAAAGTGAAGATGAAAAAGGCAGCCCTTGCCGGCACTATTGTTCTGGCGGCCCTGGCATTGTTGTGTTCATTGGCCGGGGGGCAGGAGGATATGGTTAGCGTGGACAACAGCGTCTTTGCGTCCCCCAGGAGGCCACCGGCAGTTTTTCGCCACGAGGAGCACAATGAAAATGCCGGACTTGATGACTGCAGTCGTTGCCATCACCTCTATGACGAAAAAGGCAATAAGTTGGAAGACGAATCCTCCGAGGACCAGTCCTGCTCGGAGTGTCACGGAACATCGGATGAAAACGGACGGCCTTCCTTGCGCAAGGCGTTTCATCTGAACTGCAAAGGATGCCATCTGGAACTTAAGCAGGGGCCGGTCACCTGTGGCAGCTGCCATCGCTGGAATACAGGTCAGGAGCAGCAGAAATCTTAAGCAGCTTCGCAGGACAGGCCCTAAAGAAGGCGGGGGAAAGCATGGCCAAAAAAATCTTGATAATCGACGATGACCCGGTGGTGGTCAAATATCTGAGCAGCCTTTTCCAGGACAACGGCTATGAGACCTGCAGCGCCGGAAGCAGCTCGGAAGGCCTGGAAGTGGTTCGAAGTCAAAAGCCGGACCTGATTACCCTCGACTTGCAAATGCCGGGAGAGTGGGGGCCCAGGTTTTACCGCAAGCTTCGCCGGGACAAGCAGTTGCGCAATATTCCGGTTCTGGTGATAAGCGGTATCGACGGTGATCATGCCATCAAGGATGCGGTGGCCTTCGTGGCCAAGCCGTTCGATCCTGACAAGGTCCTGGGGATCGTCAAGCGGACCATCGGCTGAAAGACCCGCCTTTTTCCCATCAAGGCGGAGCTGGCCTGATGGAAAGGTCCGCCCCGGGAACCGAAGCCCGCCTCCGGTTGCACCGGAAGCGGGCTTCGGGGTTTTGAAAGACTACTTGCGGGCTTTTGCCAAGCCGATGGTATTGAGCGCTTCTTCGATCTCGCCCAAGATGGCCGGATCGTCGATGGTGGCCGGCATTTTCCATTCCTTGTTGTCGGCGATTTTCTGGATTGTGCCGCGCAGGATTTTCCCGGAACGGGTCTTGGGCAGGCGCTTTACCACGGTGGCCTTCTTGAAAGATGCCACCGGTCCTATCCGCTCCCTGACCATCTGGATAACTTCCTTTATGATTTCATCGTGATCGCGGGTTACACCGGCATTGAGCACCAGGAAACCAACCGGTACCTGCCCCTTGAGTTCGTCGTCCACCCCAAGCACGGCACACTCGGCCACGTCCGGATGGTCGGCCAGGACCTCTTCCATGGCGCCGGTGGAAAGGCGGTGACCGGCCACGTTGATGATATCGTCGGTACGGGTCATTACGTAGGCGTAGCCATCTTCATCGATGAAACCGGCGTCGGCCGTCTTGTAATAGCCCGGGAATTCCGCCAGGTATGACTCGATGAACCGCTCGTCGTTTTGCCAGAGGGTGGGCAGGGTGCCTGGAGGTAAGGGTAATTTCACCACCAGGGCTCCGATTTCCCCGGCAGGCACCGGCTCCTTGGTGTCGGGATCCAGGACCTGGAGATTCCATCCCGGAGCCGGCTTGGTGGGTGAGCCCTCCTTGACCGGGAACTGATGCAGGCCGAGACAATTGGCGCAGATGGCCCACCCGGTCTCAGTCTGCCACCAGTGGTCGATGACCGGTACCCCCAGCTTATCACGCGCCCAGTTGAGGGTGTCCGGATCCAGGCGTTCTCCGGCAAGAAAGAGGGCTTTGAAATTCGACAGGTCGTAGTTTTTGATAAGCTCTCCGGCCGGATCTTCACGCTTGATGGCCCTGAAGGCGGTAGGGGCGGTGAAGAGGCATTTTACCTTGTGCTGGGAAATTACCCTCCAGAAAACTCCGGCATCCGGAGTGCCGACCGGTTTTCCTTCGAACAGGATCGTGGTGCAGCCTTTCAGGAGGGGGCCGTAGACGATGTAGGAATGACCGACCACCCACCCCACGTCGGAGGCGGCCCAGTAAACGTCACCGGCATCCACGTTGTAGATCGCCTTCATGGTCCATTTCAGGGCTACGGCATGGCCGCCGTTGTCGCGCACCACGCCCTTGGGCTGGCCGGTTGTCCCGGAAGTGTATAGGATGTAGAGTGGGTCTGTTGCATCCACCGTCACGCAGTCGGCCGGCTCGGCCTGGGCCATGGCCTCCTGCCAGTCGATGTCGCGGCCTTCCACCATTGAGGCGGTTTCCATGGGGCGCTGGAAGATGATGCATTTTTGAGGCTTGGATTCAGCGGCCTCAATGGCACCATCGAGCAGGGGTTTGTAGGCTATGACTTTCTTGACCT
>JALVRI010000597.1 GCA_027031325.1 Desulfobacteraceae bacterium | reverse complement strand
GTAAACTCCATTGAAGGATCTTGGTTACTATGGCTTGCAGGTTCATACCGGCTGCAATGAATCCTTCTGCGGCTTGACCATATACCTGGTAAGCTTCTGCCGTTTGGCCATCTTCCAACAGCAAGTCGGCATAGACCCGCTGGAGGGCGGGATCACTGGGATATATGTCAAGCAACTGCCTTGCTTCGGCAAGGGAATCAATGACCAGCCTGCCTTCGGTAATTTGCTGGATCACGCCTGCGGTTTTCCCGGCCGGAATGGGGGCTTCCTTTCCACTCATATCTCTTCCCCGTTTCTGAGTGCGTCGATTATGGCATTTATGCGCTGATTGAGAATATCGCTTTTTTGGCACGTCAGGCGGATAGTTTCGTACAAGGGCTCCATCCGCTTGTCCAGTGTAAGGAACATGTTGGTAAGATAGGCTAAGCGCTTGTTGATGGCTTCGATTTGCTTTTTAAGGGTTTCAAGATCGGCTGGTTCATCGCGTGTCTTTTTCTGTTCGTCGCGGAACTGCCCGATCATTTTCTCCAGATCGTCCTTTTCGGCCTTTGATAATCCCGGGTTCAGAAACGAAGGGCTATTTTGTTGCATTTTGGAACTCATATTTTGTCTAAATCTTATCGAATTTTTGCATCTCTTCATCTATCTGGGCATTGATTAGCTTGATCTTTTCGTCCTGGTTGCGTAACAGCTCGTCTATTGTCATCCGCATCTCCTTGGCCCCGCTCTTGGATCTGGAAAATATTATGGATGCCAGCAGCCCCAGGATAATAATGGTAAGCAGCACCAGGCCGACAACAAGGTAGAGCTGGAGGTCCATTTTACCATTTAGCGTTGGTCTGCCGGAGCTTGTTCGGGTTACCAGAACCGGCATCTTGGGTGCAGCGCTTTTTTCATGCCCGACTGCTGAACTGATCCCCTCCTCGGGGATCGATTCTGTGGAAAGTGTTTTCTCGACATCCGCAACAGCATCCGTTTCCCGGATGCGACCGGCGGGATTTTCAGGGCCAAGGTGGTTTTGCCTGGAGGATTCCGGGTCTTGGCCCGGAATCAGGTCACTGAAACCCTGCTTGGTTCCAGCGGATTTTGGCGCCTGGAGCGGGTGGTTTTGGGATTCATTGGCGGTTGGGGATGGGTTTTGAGGTTGCTTGTCACTTTCAGGCAGGTGCCCTGGAGGTAAAGCCGCTGTGGACATGTTGACCGGTTCGGCGTCGATGCCCAGCCTGAATGGATCCTTGAGATTGTACCACTTCAAATTGGAGTGCCGCGAGTCCAAAATGATCCTGATTTCCAGCTTGTCGTCCTTGTGGCTGATGATTTCAAGATTGCGGATGCGCTTTGTGTTTTCAAGAGGTATCCGCCGCACAAGCTTGGGAGTGGTGGAAGCGAGGTTGATGGTCAAAATCCCGTTTTCTATTTTGGGGGGTGTGATCAGGTCGGGTTTTGAATCGAATTCCAAGACGATACGGGTAATAGCGTCGTATTCGCCTATCCGGATATCGCGCAACATCGCCGCCGTTGCGGGCAGGGAAATGATGATAATGACAGCGGCCACCGCTGGAAAAAGCAGCACCGACCTCCATCTGCCTCTTGCCCTAATCATAAGCGGTCCTTGTCTGTGGGAGGGGCCTGCCGGATCATTCAACCGCATCGGCAGGTACTATCCGATCAACGCTTCTGAAAATATCCAATGCCGCCGATATTTGTCAAGGCCGAGGCGACTGTCCGCTGGCCGGCAAAAAGGCCGGAAAGCGCCCAGGTTAACACGGTTACGTTTTGCCTGTCGTAGGGACAAGAGACTGATCCCGGGATTTTTGACCTGCCTGCCCTCCGCCTCGCATCTTGGTCAAACTCGCCAGCTGCAAAATCCGGGTTCAAATTAAGATTCAGGCATCGGCAGCCCGTCACTGCATGACGGCAATCACCTCAAACCCGGCTGCCTGGAGGGCGCTTTTGATTTTATCGGCGTCACAGGGTTCCAGACGGAAACAATAGCTCCTTTGGCGGGTCCGGCGGGTGGCCAGGCTGACGTTGATGATATCTCCTCCGTAGGCCGTTATGACCTGCATCGCCTTGTTGAGGGCACCCGGGCTTTGGCCCAGGTTGACATCGATTCTGACACTGGCCGACAAAATGCCCATCAGGTCGATGAATGTCCGCAGCAGGTCGGTTTCGGTTATGATACCCACCAGGCGCTGTCGATCAACAACCGGCAGGCCGCCTATTTTGCGCCGATATATCAACAGGGCGGCTGTTTCAATATCGTCGTCGGGATTTACGGTCAGCGGATTTTTGATCATCATGTCGTCAAGATTCAAGTCGCCCAGCATGTATGGAAGCAGCCCCCTTTTGAGGTCGGCCAGGGTCAGAAACCCCTTCAGGCGGCGGTTGGAGTCCACCACCGGTAGATGGCGGATGGAGTTGGCCTTCATTGTTTCGATAGCTTCTTCCACCGTAGCGCCGTCGGTTACGGTTATCGGATCGGGGATCATCAAGTCGCGTATTTTCATGGCACAACCGCTTACAGGCTTGTGATTGTCGTCAAATGGCCAAGAATAAACCGGGCCGGACAATTCAACACTACCCGGGGCTATGGCTGCAAAATCCGGGTTCAACATTTTGGAGCTATACTTGTTCAGGAAGTAAGCTGAACAAAAGTAGATATTTAGTGCATCCTAACATACTTTTGCATACTTGTGAAAGAGATAATCCAAGCCGCGGCCTTTTGTTCAAGGTTGGTAGAGGCAGAGGGGCTCTTCAGCCATGAAATTGCCGGTGGCTTCGTAGGCCCTGGCACGGCAACCGCCGCATACCCTGCGATATTGACAACGGCCGCATTTTCCCTCCAGACCATCAAGGTCGCGTAAGCTGGCAAAGATTTCCGAGTTGCGCCAGATCTCACCGAAAGAGTTGCGGGTTACATCCCCGCAGTTGAGATCCAGGAAACCGCAAGGCTGCACGATTCCGCGGTGGGATATGAAACAAAAGCCGGTACCAGCCAGGCAGCCACGGGTTACCGCATCCAGGCCATGGGTTTCGAAAGTAACCTTTATCCCTTCGGCCCTGGCACGCTGGCGCAGGATGCGGTAGTAGTGCGGAGCACAGGTGGCCTTCAGTTGAAGCCTGGTTTTACGGCCTTGATCGTAGAACCAGTTCAAGGTCTCTTCATACTGGCGGGCGTCGATTGCCTGGTCGACTATATATTTCCCGCGGCCGGTGGGAACCAGGAGAAAGATGTGGTGGGCCACGGCTCCCATTTCTTCAGCCAGAGCCAGTATCTTGGGTATTTGGTCGAGATTCGTCTGGGTGACGGTGGTATTGATCTGGAATGCCAGGCCGGCCTGCCTGGCGGCCCTGATCCCCCGAAGGGCTCCTTCAAAGGCACCTGGAACGCCTCGAAAGCGGTCATGGGTCCTGCTGCTCGCCCCGTCTAAGCTGATGCTGATGCGCTTGATGCCGGCTGCCACCATCCTGGAGGCGGTTTCAGGCGTGACCAGGGTCCCGTTGGGAGCCATGACCATCCGCAGTCCCCTGGAGGTCCCGTAGGCCGCTATTTCGAATATGTCCGGTCGCAGCAAGGGTTCGCCGCCGGTAAGAATAATTATGGGCTTGGCCACTTCGGCTATCTGGTCCAGTAAATTGATGGCCGCCTTTGTGTCCAGTTCCCCGGTGTAAGGGCCGCAGGTGGCCGAGGCGCGGCAATGAACACAGGCAAGGTTGCAGTTACGGGTGGTTTCCCAGGCAACAAGCCTCAAGGTCGGCTGGGATGGCTTGCCTGGATGGGAGCCGGGATGCTTGCCGGCATGGGCGGAGGCGTTTTCGGTCATGACGGTTCCTATAATTTATTGATCAGTAAGAATGTCGCTTGGCAGGCTGTTGCAAAATTATTACGCTTGGCCGGAGGGCGTTAAAATCCTGCTCAAAATGCACATTTATTACCAATAAACTGCGCTTTTGGGTCGGATTTCGGCTTGTCTGACCTGCGCTCATGACGTTTTAAACAGCCTGCTAGATTGCCAACACGGGGCATGTCCTTCCGGGTCACTGGTTGAGCAGGCGGGCGGCTTCCATGGCAAAGTAGGTCAGGATCATGTTTGCCCCGGCCCGCTTTATGGCGGTGAGGGTTTCCATCATTACGCCGGTTTCGTCTATCCAGCCCATCCGGGCAGCGGCCTTGATCATGGCAAATTCCCCGCTCACGTTGTAGGCCGCCAGGGGAAGATCGCATTGCTCCTTTATGCGGTAAATTATATCCAGGTAGGCAAGGGCGGGTTTGACCATTACCACGTCGGCCCCTTCTTCCACGTCCAGCATGACTTCACGGACGGCTTCCCGGGCGTTGGCCGGGTCCATCTGATAGGTGCGCCGGTCTCCGAAGCGGGGAGCCGAATCGGCTGCCTGCCTGAAAGGCCCGTAATATGAAGAGCAGTACTTGGCAGCGTACGACATGATGGGCAGATTTTCATGGCCGGCCTCATCCAGAGCTTGCCGAATTGCTCCCACCCGGCCGTCCATCATGTCCGACGGGGCGACCATGTCGGCTCCGGCTGCGGCATGGGAGACGGCCGTGCGGGCCAGAAGCTCCAGGCTGGCATCGTTGGCGATCATTTGCCCGTCTACCACGCCGCAATGACCGTGATCGGTATAAGCGCAAAGACAAACATCTGTTATTACCAGTATTTCGGGGACATTGTCTTTTACTGCCTTTACCGCCTGCTGGACGATTCCATCAGGCGCGTAGGCTGCCTTGGCCAGGGGGTCTTTGGTTTCAGGGATTCCGAACAGGATGATTGCCGGTATTCCCAGTTCAAAGGCCTGCCGGACCGTCTCGCCAAGATAATCCAGGGACAATTGGTAGTGCCCGGGCATGGATTGGATTGGATTCTTGACGCCTTTGCCCCCGATGGCGAAAAGGGGCAGGATGAGGTTGTCGGGATGGAGTCTGGTTTCTCGTACCATGCGCCTCAAGGCTGGATGGAGGCGGGTTCTGCGGGGGCGGTAGTCAGGAAAGAGCATGGCATTTCCCCTTCTGTTTCAAACAGCTTGTGATATCTCCCGGTCTGTGAGGTAACATGCCGGGTCCGGAGCCCAGACGTTGCCGGTCACCGCTTCGGCCCTGACCCTGAAATTTCCGGCGCAGACATCGAGCCAGCGGCAGGTGGCGCAGCGACCCTGGACGTAACGTTTCTTGTCTTTTAACTGAAGCAGCAAGGGATCCTCGGGCTCGGTCCAGATCTTGGAAAAGGGTCGTTTTCTGACATTGCCGAAACTGTGGTGGCGCCAGAATTGATCGGCGTAAACTTCGCCATCCCAGCTCACACAACCGATCCCCCGGCCCGAGTTGTTGCCCTCGTTCATCTTGAGCAGTTCAAGAACCTCGGCCGCCCTTTCAGGATTTTCTTTGAGCAGCCGCAGGTATAGATACGGGCCGTCGGCATGGTTGTCCACAGTGAGGACTTCCTTGGGTTTGCCGCGGGCATGCAGGTCGGCGGTGCGATCGATTATCAAATCGACTGCCGCCCTGGTCTCGGCATGGGACAGGTCTTCTTTGACCATTTCAGTCCCCCGGCCGGCATAAACCAGGTGGTAGAAGCACACCCTGGGAATTTCCATTTCTTCCAGCAGGTCGAAGATTCCTGGAATCTCCTTGACGTTATGTTTGTTGATCGTAAAGCGCAGGCCGACCTTGATGCCGGCCCGCTGGCAGTTACGGATGCCTTCCATGGCCTTGTCGAACGCCCCCTTGACCCCCCGGAACATGTCGTTGACCGGTTTGAGACCGTCGAGGCTGATACCCACATAGGAAAGACCGATTTCTTTGAGGATGCGGGCCGTTTCAGGGTCGATAAGGGTACCGTTGGTGGATATTACCGCCCGCATGCCTTTCCTGACGGCATGACTTGCAAGTTCCGGCAGGTCCTTGCGCACCAGCGGTTCGCCCCCTGAAAAAAGCAGCACGGGAACCCCGAATGCGGCCAGATCATCGATCAGGGCCATGCCTTCGGCGGTTGTCAGCTCGGAAGATGCCGATTGATCGGTGGCATGGGCATAGCAATGAATGCATTTCAGGTTGCAGCGGCGGGTGACGTTCCAGACCACCACCGGGCGTTTGTCGGCCGAAAATTGGAGCAGGTGGGACGGAAGCCGGGATGATTGGCGACCATAACGCAGGGCGTCGGAAGGCTCCACCGTCCCGCAATAGAGCTTGGAAATGCCTATCATGAATATTCAGTTCCTTTCCAAGGGCAAGGAGGGTGGCTCTGGACTTCTGGCTGCCGGCTGGTTGGGCCGGCCTTTTTTCAAAAGCTCCCCGATGAAGTTTTCCGGGTTCAGTAAGGCCTGCCGGGTGATGAAAAATCGGTTGGTTCCGGTTTTGTCGCGCACGAGCTTGAGGCCGTATTCAAAATCCGAACAAATTTCACGATATAAAGCGTCCATGTCCTTGTAACCGCCGTCAAGGGCCCTTTCGATCAGGTGATCGACTGCTTCTTCTTCCAGAACAACGGTAATACCCTGTTTCTTAAGAAACAACATTTCCATGGTTTTGATTTGTTCATAGATGCCGTTTATCGTCTTGAGAACCTTGTCGGTATCCATGACGTGGCGGCAGTAGAATCTTGAAATAAGCCGGATACGTTCAGTGGTCAAGGGTATTCCGTATTTTTCACTGAAACAGTTCCGGTTGGCATCCAGGTAACGGGCCACATTTTCGACCTCCAGACGCTGCAAGCGATCGAAAATCCTTTTAACCCGATCGGCCTGCTTGCGGTCGCAAAGGATGGCGAGCCACTTGTCGGCTTCCCGGAGCACATCTTCGGTGACCGGAAAGTATACGACACCTGCCGAAGGCAGCTTGCGTTCAAAAACAAGCAAGGCCCTTTCTACGGCACTGACCAGCCCGCGGGCGCCGGTGTTCTCCAAATAGGCCTGATGGGCCAGCATTTTAAGGGCTTCGGGTGCAAACTTGATGGATATGCCGTAGGCGGCAAAATCGAGCTTTTTGCCAAGGATTATGGGATTGTTGGGATTGGCCAGGATGGCATAGAGGTCTTTCTCACTCAAGGGCTCGAAAACAGCTCTGACCGGCAGGCGCCCGATGAACTCGGATTCAAATCCGTACTCGATCAGATCCTCTGATTTAACCTTTGAAAGGAGCTGTTGGTCGTCGAGTTTGCCGACCTGGGCACTGAACCCGATCCCATTGGAGGCAAGCCGTTTGCGGATGATCTTTTCCAGACCGCTGAATGCCCCGCTCATTATGAAAAGGATGTGGCGGGTATTGATGGTATTTTTGTCGCGCTTGCCTGTTTTACGGAAGCGTTCGATTTCCTGGAGCATGGATATGGGGTCATGGGGGACCTTGAGGTCGACCTCGGTCTCTTCCATGGGCTTCAACAAGGCCCGCTGAACTCCAGTACGGGACACGTCGGCACCGATGAGATTGTTGCTGGAAGCTATCTTGTCGATTTCGTCGATATAGATGATACCGTACTGGGCGCGCTGGATGTCGCCGTCTGCTTCGCGCACCAGGTCCCTTACCAGGTCTTCCACGTCGCCGCCCACGTATCCTGTTTCGCTGAATTTGGTGGCATCACCCTTGATGAAAGGCACCCCGATTTTTTGGGCGATCAGACGGATCATGTAGGTTTTGCCTACCCCCGTGGGGCCCAGCATCAGGACGTTGTGCTTGATCCCGCCCACCAGCTCGGCAACTTGTTGAGGAGATTTTTGCCAGTACCTGATGCGGTTGAAATGGGTGCATATCTTGGTGGCCAGGATGGCTTTGGCCTGGTCCTGTTTGACAATGTACTGATCAAGGTATGCCACCAGGTCATCGGGCTTGAGGTCGAAATTTATACTTTTGGCCGGACCCGGAGCTGGTTTTTGCACCTCGTCGGAAGGCATCTCCTGGCTCATGACAATCGGCGTGGCCAGCTTGACCGTGCCGCCGAATTTCTTGGCCAGGAACTCGCCCAGTTCTTTTTCCAGCTCTTTTGGATCAGGTATCTTGTCGTTTTTAGTACTCATAACGGACCAACTATAATCACAGACAAAGGTTGATGCAAGGGAGTAAGGGTTAGTGCTGATCCGTATTCAGCCGATGATGCAGAGCAGCCCTTTGAGGTAGGCTCCCTCGGGGAAATGCAACGCCACGGGATGATCTTCGGCCTGGGCAAAGCGTCTGATTATCCAGGCCTTGCGATTTGCGTCCAGGCTGGCGTCGAAAACAATTTTTTGAAAAAGGGCCGGTTCAATCAGGCCCGAGCAGGAAAATGTGGCCAGCAGTCCTTCGGTACTGATGATTTTCATGGCCTGGAGGTTGATATCCTTGTAGGCCCGGGACGCCTTTTTCAGGTGGTTGTATGATTCGACGAACTTGGGCGGATCGAGGATCACCACGTCGAAGCGTCGGCCCTGGTCACGATATTTTCGGAGCACGTCGAAAACGTTGCCGTTGACGAAATCCGCCTTTGAACTTTTGAGGCCGTTGAGCTCCAGGTTGCGTTTGGCCGTGTCCAGGGCCGC
>JALVRI010000596.1 GCA_027031325.1 Desulfobacteraceae bacterium | reverse complement strand
TTCACCGGGGCGGAAAAACCGCGCGAAGGACTGATTCGGCAGGCCGACGGCGGTACCCTCTTCCTGGACGAAGTCGGGGAACTGCCGGTCGCCGCCCAAAAAGCTTTTCTGCGGGTCATCCAGGAACGGCGTTTCCGGCCGGTAAGCGGCAAAGAAGAAATCAAGGTCAACTTCAGGTTGATTGCCGCCACCAACAGGAATCTGGAAGAGGCCGTCACCAAGGGCCAATTCCGTAGCGATCTTCTTTTTCGACTTCGATCACTCAGCATAACGACCCCTGCCCTGCGGGAGCGCAAGGAGGACATTCGGCCTTTGGCGACCTACTACATAAATCGCCTTTGTGAAATTTATGCATCTGAAATCAAAGGGATATCATCAGAATTCATGGAGGTCCTGGAAACCTACGATTGGCCGGGTAACGTGCGTGAATTGTTTCACTGCCTGGAAGAATCCCTGGCAATGGCCGCATCCGAGCCCACCCTCCATCCCCACCACTTGCCGGTCCATATCAGGGCTGCGGTGGTTAGGACTACGGTTAGTGCCCAGCTGCCCGATCATCCGAAACCCGATCCGTGGTGCCTTGAAAACCTGGAAGGCATGGACCGGGACAATTTCATGTCTATCCACACCTTCCGCGAAATGATGGAGCGTCGATATCTTGAAAAGCTGACCCTCCTAACCGGTGGAAACCGCAAAGAGGCATGCCGCATTTCAGGCCTTTCCCGCACCCGGCTCTTTGAGCTGCTTAAAAAATACGACCTTTCCAACATCATGCGCAAACCCGGCAACCGTAGCCAATCTTCCGCTGTCCAAAGGATCGCCGGCTGACAGTCAGGGTCCCTTTTCCCGAACATCCCTGTCCGGATGGTGGAACATCCCCCTTGGGTTCGGGTCGGCGGACCTGCAAAAAAACCTCAACTATCTGATATTTATATTAAATATTTTATACGCCGATGAAACCCGGATGGCATGCTGCTTGCTGGTTTGAATACTAGCGCACCCCCGGCCGCCTGTAAGGGTTGGGGCGGCGAACGTAAACCAGCGAAAGGATCAGGCCTCGATGGAACTGTGGATCATGGCTGCCCCTTACAATGTGGCCGCCCATCGCTTTGTAAACCGCTTGTCCAAGACAAGCGAGCTGTCCTGCCGAACCTTTCCAACCGTCGCAAACCTGATGGAAAGGCTGCGCCGTCCGGTAAGCGGAGCTCCGCTTTTGATACTCTTTCCGGCAGACAGGCACGAACTGGAAAAAATGCTTGCAGCCCGCCACCTTATGCGGGACCTGCGGATCATCCTGGTGCTGGAGGAAGTCTCTCCGGAATCTATTTCAGCCGGACACCGCTTGCGGCCGCGGTACATCGCCTACGCCGACAGCGACCTGTCCGACCTGATAGCCGTCACCATCCGGATGGTCTCCCTTCCCCTGGGAAACTTTCAAGGATCTGAAGACCGGGCTTCGGCCTGAAGCCCCCTCAGGCTTTGCGCCGCAGGACCCCCAGGCAGCCGGTCATGGGCAACACATGGTAGATGCCCAGGGAAACGGCGTTCCGGTAGACCAGGTAGGGTCCCTGGCCTCCCTTTGCCGGGTCCTTGAAAACGTCATGCAAAAGGAGATAGCCGCCGGTTACAAGGTGGCGTGACCAGAGTCTGAAATCCTCCTCGACACTTTCAAAATCATGGCTTCCATCGATAAAGATCAGGGCCAGGGGTGTCTTCCAGTGCCTTGCCGCCAGGCGGGAAGCGCAGACCACGGGGACGACCGTATCTTCCAGACCGGCCGTTTCAACGGTGGCACGGAACCATGGAAAGGTGTCGATCCTGAATGATCCAGGTTCGAACAGCTCGGGGTCGAAGTACGGTTCTCCGGGCTGCTGTTCGACCGATCCGCGGTGATGATCGACTGAATAGAGGGTCATGCCATTACGCCTGCATGCAGTGCCCAACCATACTGTCGACTTGCCGCAATAGCCGCCAATCTCCAGGCAAGGACCCATACGGCTGGCTTCCAGGGCCAACTCGTACAACCTCCGGCCCTCCCTGGGGTCAAGAAATCCTTTGACCTGGTCTATCAACGCCTGATCCATGTCCATCCTCACCCCAAAACCGGCACTGTCAGGGAAGATCATCCAGGTTACGGGCAAGCACCCGGCGCGGTTTGGCTCCGTCTGCCGGACCGACGACGCCCTCTTTTTCCATGGTTTCGATAATGCGGGCGGCACGGTTGTAACCGATACGCAGGTGGCGTTGGATCATGGAAATGGAAGCCTGGCCGGTCCTGGTTACAAGGGCTACTGCCTCGTCATAACGTTCATCGTATTCGGCTTGTTCCCGTCCTTGCTCTTGCTTGCCGGCCGCCTCCACCACGGAGTTGTCGTACTCGGGTGGTTTTTGTTGTTTGAGAAATTCACAAATCCGGGTGACTTCTTCTTCCGATATGAAGGCCCCGTGGATCCGCTGCAAACCGGCGGCTCCGGGCGGCATGAAAAGCATGTCCCCCATGCCGAGCAGGTTTTCGGCCCCGTTGGTATCGATAATGGTTCGCGAATCGGTCTTTGAAGAAACCTGGAAAGTGAGACGGGTGGGGAAATTGGCCTTGATGATCCCTGTCAGGACGTCCACCGAGGGCCGCTGGGTGGCCAGGATCAAGTGAATTCCGGCCGCCCGGGCCATCTGGGCCAGGCGGGTCAGGGCAACCTCCACATCCTTGGAAGCCACCATCATCAGGTCGGCCAGCTCGTCGATAATCACCACCAGGTAGGGCAACGGATGCGGCAGTTCTTCCCGGCTCTCGGGAGGACTCTTGG
>JALVRI010000595.1 GCA_027031325.1 Desulfobacteraceae bacterium | reverse complement strand
CCCGATCAGGATGGAAGAAGTCGGCCAGCGTCTGGTTGAAACCGATATCATAATCAGCTCCACCGGCGCTCCCGGCTTTGTCATAACCAGGGAGCAGGTAAAGAGGATCCTGCGCAAGCGTCGTAACCGCCCCCTTTTTTTCATCGACATAGCCGTTCCGCGTGATATCGATCCGCGCATCAACCGGTTGGGCAACGTGTACGTCTACGATATCGATGATCTCAAGGGCGTTGTGGAAGAGAACGTGGCCGACCGCCGCAAAGAAGCCCTGAAGGCCGAAAGAATCATCGACGAGGCGGTAATCAGTTTCAAAAAATGGTACGACAGTCTCGACGTTGTGCCAACCATAGTCGCCTTGCGGGAAAAATGCCACCAAGTGGCCCGCCGGGAAGTGACCCGGACCCTCAACGCCATCGATTACCTTGCCGAGCGGGACCGTGAGTCGATTCATAAAATGGCCCAAGCAATCGTAAATAAAATTTTGCACGAGCCCACAGCTTATCTCAAAAGCGATGGATGCTACGGTAACAAGGCGACCTCCATCGATATCACCCGCAAGTTGTTTAACCTGGACCAGGACGACTGAAGCGGCTGCTGGGATCGGCCTGTTAAAGATACACCTGACAGGAGGACTATATTTTGAAACGTATCGCTTTCTTGTTTCCGGGACAAGGTTCCCAGAAGGTGGGCATGGGCCACGACGTATACAAGGCCCTGAAAGAAGCCCGAAAGGTTTTCGAGGACGCTGAAGCCGTTTCCGGGCTGCCGGTGAAACGACTCTGTTTTGAAGGCCCCATGGAAGAGCTTACCGAAACGATCAACCTCCAGCCGGCCATCACCGCCGTCAACCTGGCCCTGTTGGCGGCTGTTGAAAAAGCCGGGATCGCACCGGTGGTGACAGCCGGACACAGCCTGGGGGAATACAGCGCCTTGTGTGCCGCCGGGGTGGTATCTCCGGCCGACGCCCTCAGACTGGTCTTCGAGCGCGGCCGGCTGATGCATCGTGAGGCAACCGCCAGAAGGGGGGCCATGGCGGCCATAGTCGGCCTGGATATCGATCAGGTCGACAAATGCGTCAGGCAAGCCCGCACTGCGGGCACGGTATCGGTGGCCAACCACAACAGCCCCCAACAAATCGTTATAACCGGCCGGCCAAAGGCCGTCAAAGAAGCCGGCCGGCTGGCAGCCGAGGCCGGGGGCAGGGCCATTGCCCTGAAGGTCAGCGGAGCCTGGCACAGCGATTTGATTTCAGGCGCCGAGGCCGAATTTGCTTCCTTGCTGGAATCCATACCCTTCAATCCGCCCAATACCCCGGTGGTTCACAATTTCTCGGCCGCACCGGAAAATGAACCGGAAGCCATTCGCCGGGTCATGGCCAAACAACTTTGCAACCCGGTGCGCTGGTATGAAAGCATGTTGCAGATCGAGCAAATGCAAATCGATGCTTACGTGGAGATAGGACCGGGAAAAGTCCTGACCGGCTTGCTGAGAAAGTGCCTGCCCCAGGTGGACAGCTCGGCCGTTTTCAACGTCAGTGACCTTGCCTCTTTGGACAGGTTCCTGGCCGCGGCAGGCTGAAAATCAACCGGGGCCCGGTGACTGCCACCACCGGACCCCGGAAAATTCCGAACCATCTAAAATCAATCCTCCGGCTCGACCCAAACGATATGCTCCTTGTTGATGAACAGGGTCTTGCCAGTAACATCCCCGAAGGTTGCATCCACCAAGATCACAAAGGGCCCTTTCTGAATGGTGAAAAGCTCCGACACCCTCTGGTTGGGAGAAATATTGACTTTCCCCTGCACGGTGGAACCTTCGGTGGTCTTGATGGTTATGGTGCGGTAATCGGTTTTATACTCCTTTTTCTCATCTGCCATTGGTAGCTCTCCCTCCGGTTTTGCGAAAATCGTCATGAACAAGCCTGGTTGACGTCCCGGGACAGTGGCTTTCATGATTCTGTCGCCCCCGGCCGCCGGTCCCCTGGTTTTTGGTAACAAGCTGATTTTCTCCAGCCATTTTGGTATAATATCGGCACAAAATTCCAGGAACAAAGTTGTTCCACGAAAAATCCCGGGCTTGCGAAATTGACAAACCCAAATGGGGTTAACAATTTTTACGATAAAGCCGATAACCAAACAAGGAAAAACTGGCTTGCGGGGATGAAATATTTGTTTACTTTTGACCTTTGATGTATTAGAGGTAAATCTTTTCTAGAGTGCAAAAAAACCTGAGCGAAGGTTAATTATGAAAAAGAAAGATCTGAAATACTTTGAGGACCTGCTCAACAAGCGCTTGCAGGAGTTGCTCAGCCAGGCCGATGACACTGTGTCCGGCATGACTGCGCCGAAAGAGAACTTTCCGGATCCGACCGACAGGGCGACCCTCGAGTCTGATCGCAATTTCATGCTGCGCATCCGCGACCGTGAACACAAGCTTATAAAGAAAATCAAAAAGGCCCTCGAGCGGATCGAAAACGGCACCTTCGGGATTTGTGAAACCTGCGGTGAGGAAATTTCCATTGCCAGGCTCAAGGCACGGCCGGTCACTACCCAGTGCATTGAGTGCAAAACCAAGGAGGAGGCCTACGAGAAAGCGCTTGGACTATGACACCAGGGCAAAAGTAGATCTCCATATTCACTCGACCGCGTCCGACGGATCCTTGACTCCCGCTGCCATCCTGGCCTTGGCGGTCAGGCAGGGCTTGGCTGCCATAGCCTTGACCGATCACGATTCAGTATCCGGTGTCCAGCAAGTAATCAACTCTCCCATACCCGCGCCCCTGGAGTTTCTCAGCGGGATCGAAATCAGCGC
>JALVRI010000594.1 GCA_027031325.1 Desulfobacteraceae bacterium | reverse complement strand
TCGATGAAGTCCCAGCCCAGCATTCCCGCCAGGGTCAGCCCCAGGCTTGTCTTGCCGCAGCAGCGATAGCCTATCAGGTAAATGTTCATCGGCAATTAATCCACATTGCAAACCTGGTCAGGCGGCATCCTTTAACCAGGGCCGCCTTTGCCGCCGCCAACCATGTTCACCTGTAAAGCTGCCCAAGAACCTTCCAGAAACCGGGAAACGACTTTGCCACGCAATTTTCAGCGGCAATCTTCACTCCGGCCACCCGCAACCCGGCCACGGCGAAACTCATGGCGATGCGGTGGTCATCGTAAGGATCGATAACAGCCGGGCGGGGCTTTCCTCCCCTGATCTCCAGGCACGATCCGTCCGCGCGGGCCTCAATCCCCATCCTGGCAAGACCCTCGGTTACCGCCGCAAGGCGATCGCTTTCCTTGGCCCTCAAATGCCCCACGTTGAACAAACGGGTGGTTCCCCGGGCAAAAGCGGACACCACGGCCAGGGTGGGCACCATGTCGGGCATATCGCCCATGTCGGCCTCGATGGCCTCAAGGGGGCCGCCTGTCAGGCTTATGCCATCTCCTTCAACTTCCTTGCGGCAACCCATTTGGACCAGCAGGTCGACCAGCCGGGTATCACCTTGTCCCCCGGCCATGGTCGCCCCGGCCACCGTTACCCTGATGCCGGTCAGGGCAGCCGCGGCCCAGAAATATCCGGCCTGGGACATGTCCGGCGGCACCTTGTAGTCGCCCGCGCCATAGACCCTCGGCCCGTTTATCCTGAACCAGGTATATCCCCTGCGTTGAATCTCGATTCCAAAATTCTCCATGATCCTGATGGTAAGATCGACGTAAGGTTTCGAGACCGGCCCCTTGACGACTTCGAGCGTCGTTTCCCCTTCCAGGTAAGGAGCTATCAGCAGGAGGGCGGAAAGGAATTGGCTGCTGACTCCGCAATCGATCCTAACTTGCCCGCAGCGCCTGAGCCCGCCTTGAACCCTGACCGGCGGGCAGCCCGGCCTTTCCAGGGATACGGCCTCACCCCCCAGCTGGCCGAGGGCATCCAGCAGGGGACCTACCGGCCGCCGGCACATGCGGCGGCTCCCGGTCAACACGCACGGCCTTGAGCCCAGGGCCGCCAGGGCAATCAAAAGACGCATGGAAGTGCCGGAATTGCCCAGGTAAATCTCGTTTTTGAACGGTTCCAGGCGCCCGCCGCAACCTTCTATCAAAACCCGGCCGGTCTCAGCCCGACACGCAACCCCGAAATTCCTCAGCGCCTCCAGGGTGTAGCTGGTATCCTCGCTGATCAAGGGGTTTTCGATGACACAAGGCCCGCAAGACAAGGCCGCCGCCACAAAGGCCCGATGGGTGTAACTCTTGGATCCCGGCACCGTGATGGTTACCTCCGGCTTGAGGGCAGCGGTTGCGATTTCAAGCATGGAACCTCCCTCCCAGCAGCTCCAGGCCTTGCAGGGCGGCCCGGCGCATCACATTCAGGGAAGCCTTACGGCCGGTCCAAAGCTCAAACTGGGCCGCCCCCTGATGAACAAACATGGTCAAACCGTCCACAACCCGGCAGCCGGCTGCCCTGGCGGCTTTCAAAAAAGCCGTTTCCACGGGATTGTATACGATATCCATCACCACCGCCGCCGGAGCCAGTCCTGAAGGATCAACTACCATGGCATCCCTGGCCGGGGCCATGCCAACCGGCGTGGTGTTGATGACGATATCCGGTCTGAGCCCGGCTAAATCGGCCAGGCCATGGAACTCGGCCCCCAGGCTGCGGGCCAGGGTACGTCCCTTTTCCGGAGTCCGGTTGAAAATAAGCACCCGGGCTCCAATCTTCACCAGCCCGTAACCTATGGCCCTGGCAGCCCCCCCGGCCCCGATCACGGCGGCCGTCTTTCCGACCGGGTCGATCTTTTCCCCCAGGGCCTTGAGGGCTCCCCGGGAATCGGTGTTGTATCCCATCAGGTGGCCGTCACGGTTGACCACGGTGTTGACGGCTCCTATGGCACGGGCTTCGGGATCTATTTCGTCCAGGTATTCCATTACCGGTACCTTGTGGGGAATCGTTATGCTTACACCGGCCATGGGCAGACCCCTGACCCCGGCCATGGCTCCTGCCAGGTCTCTGACCCGAAAGGCCAGGTAAACCGCATTCAACCCTGCCCGGGCAAAGGCCTGGTTGTGCATGGCCGGGCCCAGGCTGTGGGCCACCGGGTCTCCAAAGACTCCGTAAAGGGCGGTTGAAGTGTCGATCAAGGTAAAACTCCGTCTTACCGCCGGGACCGGATTCACCCGCCAGCAGGCTATTGAAAAACTATTACGCTTGGCCATACGGCGTTAATATCCTGTTCAAAGTGCTCATTTATCACCAATAAACTGCGCTTTTTGGTCGGATTTTGCCTTGTCTGACCTGCGCTCATGACGTTTTTCAACAGCCTGCCAAGGGACTGACAAGTCCGTCCCTAACCTTCCCGGCCTACTTTTCCGTTATGCTCTCTTCGATGGCATGACCGAAGTGCCTCGCACCGGCCTCCAGGGCCACCAGCACCTGGCTTCCGGGCTCCAGTTCGACCACCGAAACGGCTTGCCCGTCCGGGGCCGTGAAGCGTATGGTTTCGGCGTTCTGGACGATTGTAGCGACCCTGCGGCCTTCGATTTCAGCCTCTACCAGCAGCAGTGGTCTGCGCTCGATTTTTAGTCGCCCCACCACGGCCTGACTCGTGCTACCTTCATGGTCGACGATGAGGACCGTATCACCGGCTTTCAGTTCCGACAGGTACCTGGTGCGTCCTGCGCCGACCCGGGTATAGGCGTG
>JALVRI010000593.1 GCA_027031325.1 Desulfobacteraceae bacterium | reverse complement strand
ATTTGAGCGCAAGCTCACCGATGGAAAACGGCTTTTGGATGAAACCGAGGCATCCGCGGCACAGGATTTCCTTTGCCTGGCCGTTTAGGCTGTAACCACTAGAAAGCACGACTTTTACTGCCGGATCTATTGTTTTCAGCATATCGAAGGTTTGGCCTCCGCCCATCCCGGGCATGATCATGTCCAGGATCACCAGGTCGATTGGTTGCGTCCGGTTTCTGTAAAGTTCGAGGGCCTCTTGTCCATTCCTGGCCACAAGCACCCGGTAGCCGAGTTTTTCCAACATCTGTTGACCGACCTTGATGATGAGTTCTTCGTCGTCCACCAGCAGGATTGTTCCCTGCCCGTGGTGGATCTCGGGTCGGCCGGAGTCCTCGACCGCCTCGGCGGGCTTTTTGTCTGAAGCCGGCAGGTAGATGTTGAAGGTGGTCCCCTTACCTTTTTCGCTGTAGACATTGATGAACCCGCCGTGGTTCTTGACAATGCCGTAAACCGAGGCCAGGCCCAGTCCAAAGCCTTCACCCACGTCCTTGGTGGAGAAAAAGGGGTCGAAGATTTTCTCTACGGTTTCCTGGTCCATGCCGATTCCGGTGTCGGTCAGACAGATCTTGACATATTTACCGGGAGCAATGGCAAAAGGCTTGACGTAAGTATCGTCGAATTCGACGTTTTCGGTCTGAATAAAGAGGTCGCCCCCGCCCGGCATGGCTTGCCAGGCATTTACAAACAGATTCAGTAGGGCCTGGCGCACCTGGCCCCGGTCGATCTCCACCGTCCAGAGGTTTTCGGCGTACTTTTCGTGAATTTTGATTTCCTTTTTCATGCGGACGAACATATGGCTCTCGTGCCGGATGAGCGCGTTCAGGTCGGTGGGACGTACTTCGTATTTTCCACCCCTTGCGAATCCCAGGAGGGCTCTGGTCAGTTCGACTGCGTTCTTGACGTATTCTTCGATTTCCGTGAGATGTTCGTAATCCGGATGGGAGGAATCCTTGTCCAGTATCATCAACGAGGCGCGCCCCTGGATGCCCATCAGGATATTGTTGAAGTTGTGGGCGATGCCACCGGCCAGAGTGCCGATGGATTCCATCTTCTGGGCTTGGATCAGTTGTTGCTGGAGTTTTTTATGTTCGGTGATGTCCTTGGTTACGGCGATAAGAATTTGCTTGCCGGAAATATTGGCAACCGAGGCGGACAGCAATGCATGGATTGTCTCACCGGTTTTATTCAATAATTCGGTTTCGAAATTCCGGACCAATCCTTTGCGCCGCAGCTCTTCTATGAGTCTTTGCCTGGCGTGGAGGTCTTTCCAGATCTTGAGGTCGAGGGCCGAAGCCCCGATTACTTGCTCACGACTGTATCCAAGGATTTTGGTGAAGCTGGTATTTACGTCGATATATTTTCCATCGTTCAGGTTACTAAGGCTGATGGCGTCCGGGCTGGCTGAAAACACACCCCTGAACATGGCTTCGCTTTCGCGGAGCTTGTCCTGGGCCCGCTTTTGCTTGGTAATATCCCTTACGAATTCCACGACACCATGGATCTTGCCGGAATCCGGGTCGGCCATCGGGTAGCTGAACAATTCTATCCAGCTTACTTGATTGTTGTCGCCGGGCGGACCCTTGACGATTTCAACCTCGGTCTTGCCGGTTTCAAGGCATCTCAGGGTGGGGCAGGGATCGCAAGGCCGGTCGGCATTGTGGTAGCAGTGGTAGCATTTCTTGCCCACCAGGGGAGCGTTGTGAGAATACCATTTTTCCATTACCGGGTTTACATACTTTATGGTCAGATCGGGGTTCAAAACACTTATCCCGTCCTGGATGCTGAGGAAGATCCCCTTCAGCAGCTCTTTTGCCTCCTTGATCTGCCTGTTTTTATTGTACTCTTCAGTCACGTCCCTGAATATCATTACCGCTCCCTGGACATGACCTTCGGGGCTTATGACAGGGGCGGCAGAGTCTGCGATCTGGTGTTCTTTCCCGTTGCGGGAGATGAGCTTGGTATGGTTGGCTAAGCCGACGATCTTTCCCTGTGCCAGGACTTTTTGAACAGGGTTTTCCACCTTTGCGCCGGTCTGAGCGTTGACTATTTTGAAAATTTCGGTCAGGGCTTTTCCAATGGCTTCGCGGCGCTTCCATCCTGTAAGTTTTGCTGCCACCTGGTTGATCCGTATCACCTTGCCCTCACTGTCGGTCGCGATAACAGCATCGCCGATGGAGTTGAGAATGGTCCTGAGGTTTTCTTCGCTTTCCCGGAGATCTTGTTCAGCTTGTTTGCGTTCTGTGATTATGCTGCAGAATCCGTCCCAGAGAATGCTTCCGTCGGTTTGACCCTTGGGAATGGCCTCGACGCAAACCCATTCGGTTTTGCCATCGACCATGACTCTCAACTCGGCCGCAAACTTGCTCATTGAAGATGCCGACTCGATTACTTTCTGCTGGAAGACATCCAGGTCTTGGCGGGGGATCATTTCCAGCAGGATGGAAGGGTTTTTCATCCCGTCAGCAGCGCTGACTTTGAAAAGTTCCTTGATTTTGCTGCTTATGTACGGAAAAGAAAAGCGGTTCTGATTGTCCATTTTGAACTGGAAAACGATCGCAGGTGAGTTTTCCACCAGCCTGCGGTATATCGCCTCGCTGCGGCGCAGGGATTCGAGTTTTCTGTCTTGTTCAGCTAAGGCTTGTTCCAGTTCCTGGACCTTTGCAGACAATTCTTCATAAGTAGGTTTGAATTGCATAACGTTCCGCCGTCTTGAATTGTTATGCCGGCCACAATGGCTCTACTGGCCGGTGAATTGTGAACGCTCTAACAGCCGGTTTTTACCTGAATCC
>JALVRI010000592.1 GCA_027031325.1 Desulfobacteraceae bacterium | reverse complement strand
GCGCAGGCGATGCAGGGGTCGAAGGAATGTACGGTGCGCAGGATCTCAAGCGGCCGCTTGGGATCGGCGATGGGAGTCCCGATGAGAGACTCTTCCACCGGCCCAAGGTTGCCCTTGGAATCGCGCGGCCCCAGGTTCCAGGTGGACGGAACCACGTACTGGTAATTCTTGATCTTCTTGTTTTCGATCTTGACCCAGTGACCCAGGGCGCCGCGGGGCACGTCGTTGAGTCCCATGCCCATGGCCTTGTCCGGAATTTCGTAGGGTTCGTAGGTCTTGGTGTCGCCACTTTTGATGTTTTCCACCAGTTCCATGACCCAGCCCTGCATGGCCTGGCCGATGGCCACTGTTTCCAATGCCCGGGCGGCGGTGCGGCCCAGGGTGGAGAACAGCGCCGTGGCCGGGATTCCCAGCTTGCTGAGGGTCGAATCGACCAGGGGCTTGATGTCCTTGTGGCCCTTGGAGTAAGCGATCAGAACGCGGGCCAGGGGGCCGACTTCGCAGGCCATGCCGTCGTAGCGCGGCGCCTTGAGCCAGGAGTACTTGCCGTCGCCGGGACGGTATTTCGGGTTTTCCTGCAGCGGCTTGGTCTCTCCCTCGTAAGGATGCTTGGGGCTGCCGTTTTCGTACCAGGCGCGGGTGACGTCTTCGGTTACCTTGGCCGGGTCCGCCATTTGGCAGTTGGCCAGATCGCGTTTTTTGATCACACCGCGCGGCATGTAGAGGCTGTCGGGCTCCTTGTCGGACTGGGGGAAGTCTCCCCATGCCAGGAAGTTGGTGGTTCCGCCGATTGCGCCCCAATCCTTGTAGAAGGAGGCAACGGCCAGCAGGTCGGGAATGTAGACGTTGCGGATGAAATCGTCGGTTTCCTTGGTGATGTAGAGGAACTCGGCGATCCGGTCGGGCTTCAGGTCGGCCACCGCGGTCACCCCTCCGGGCACCAGGGACTGGGGATGGGGGTTCTTGCCGCCGAAGATGGCATGCAGCCGGGCTGTACGGGCCTGCATCCGCAAGGCCTCGATATAATGGGCCGCGGCCATCAGGTTGGCCTCGGGCGGCAGCTTGTAGGCCGGGTGTCCCCAGTAGGCGTTGGCAAAGGGACCCAACTGCCCGCTGTCGACAAAGGTCTGGAGCCGTTGCTGGACTTCCTTGAAGTAGGTCGTTCCGCCGAACTTGGCGTTGGAGACGTTGTCGGCCAGGGCGGCGGTCTTCTTGGGATCGGCTTTAAGGGCGCTGACGATATCGACCCAGTCCAGGGCGTGCAGGTGGTAGAAGTGGACCAGGTGATCATGCTGGTACTGGGCGCCGTGGAGCAGGTTGCGGATCAGGCGGGCGTTTTTGGGAATCTTGACGCCGAAAGCGTCGTCGGCGGCCCGCACCGCGGAAAGGGCGTGGATGTATGTACAAACGCCGCATGAACGCTGGACGAAGTGCTGGGCGTCCCGCGGATCACGACCCTGGAGCATGATCTCGATGCCGCGGAACATCTGTCCGGAACTCCAGGCATTTACTACCTTGCCACCTTTAATTTCGACTTCGATCCGAAGGTGGCCTTCTATTCTGGTAATCGGATCTACAATTATGCGCTTGGCCATATGATCTCCTCCCTATTGACTGGAAAAGGATTGTCCTCCTTGAAAACGGTAATCGAATTACATTTCCTCATAAAACGGGGTGAACTTGTCCCAGAAGTCGGGCTCGCTGCAGCCGATGCAGGGATGGCCCGCTTCCACCGGCCAGCTGGTACCGTCGTTGAACTTGGCGATGGGACAGTTGTTGTAGGTTTCCGGACCCCGGCAGCCCATCTTGTACAGGCAGTAGCCGGCAGCGGCTTCCTCTGACCCGAACTCTTCCACGAATTCGTCGTTTTCGAAATGTGCCCGCCGCGGGCACTGGTCGTGGATGGCCTTGCCGTAAGCGAACAAGGGGCGGCCGAGTTCGTCCAGCTCGGGCAACTTGCCCAGGAGGAGATAGTTTACAACGGTGCCCACCAGGTTGATGGGATTGGGCGGGCAGCCGGGAATGTTGAGGGTCTTGATCCCGAGGGCGTCGGATACGCTCTTGTAGCCGCCGGGATTGGGCTTGGCGGACGGCAGCCCGCCGAAAGAAGAGCAGGAGCCGAGGCAGATGACGGCAGCTGCCTTGGGGCAGATATCCTTGGCGATTTCCAGGAAAGTGCGGCCGGCAACTTTGCCGTAGCCCCCGTCGAACTTGGTGGCGACGGCGCCTTCCACCACGCAGATAAACTTGCCCTTGTACTTTTCGGCAGCCTGGTGGAGTTGTTCTTCGGCCTGATATCCGGCCGCGGCCATGATGGTTTCATGGTACTCGACGGAAAGTATTTCCAGTACCAGCTCGTCGACGAACGGGTAAGCTGAACGCAGGAAACCCTCCGAGCAACCTGTGCATTCGGCGAAATGCAGCCAGATCACCGGAGGACGTTGCTTGGGAGCGGCAAACACTTCTGCAACCTTAGGAACGAAGGAAGACGAAAGTCCCAGGGCGGCAGTCAATGCCGTGCAGTACTTCATGAAGTCCCTTCGTGAGACTCCCTTCCGTTCCAACCTCTCGTAGAATTCTTTTTCCCTGTCCATTGGCACCTCCTGATGCTGTTGATGATCAAAATGCACTTTGGTGGAAATATCGAAAGCAGGCTCGCGGTCTTCTGCACCCGGATGCTTTTCCGCCCGCATTTTTGCAGGCCGTCGGCCGGCCGCAAAGGCCACACCTGCCTCTTGCTTCAACTCTACCCGCAATAGCCTGAAACCCTGAACCGCGGGGTCGACCGCCGTCCGTTTTCCGGACAGCACAGGGACCAACAGCGGCCACGGTT
>JALVRI010000591.1 GCA_027031325.1 Desulfobacteraceae bacterium | reverse complement strand
CTGCGCCGCTTACCGCCGCTGAAATGCTCGGTCAGGATTTCGGACAGGGCATAGGAGTCATCCGGCAGGCCCTGGGCTGAATAGAGCTGGACCTTTTCTTCAACCCCGTCGATAAAAATAACGGTTGGACCACCGGCTTTGCCTTGAACCTGGAGGGCATCAAATCCTGAAAACTTGAGATAAGGCCCGAAATAGCCCCCGACGTTGGAGTCGATCACGGTCCCGGTAGCCGGGGACAAGGCGGTCACGATGCTTTTTCCCGAACCGGGATAAGCGGGTGTACCGCCCATGGGGCCGGACGAAATGCAGATGGCGTTTTCCGGGTCGTTCCACCTGGTTTCGGGTTTAACCGCCTGCCACAGCAGCCACAGGTCGAAGCCCTTGCCGCCGATGAAAATCTCTTTCATCTCCCGGCTGACCGGCCTGGTCTCGATCAATCCTTGGGAAAGATCTACGTGCAGGGTCTGGTTGGCGTATCCTCTTTCTATTGCCGGCCGCCTGTAAGTGAACGTCTTGATTTCCTTGAGTGCAATGCCTGTCATTTAACTGTCTCCTCTTTTTCCTTCATCCTTCGATTAAAACGCAGAACATGGCTCTGGGCCAGAACTCTCGCTTCATTTGCCCGGCCGGCCTCGATGGCGGCCACCAGTTCTTCCATGTCATTGTAATTTTCTACCAGCTCGGAGCGGTCCATTGACAGGTAACGCTCGTAATAGCGGTGGATGTTTTCGTGGACCGAATCGAGAACGAACTTGTATACCGGATTGCGACTTATCCGTGCAAGCTCTTCGTGAAAGAGACGATCCGCCTCCAGGAAGGCTCCACGTTCGGGTGGTTCACTTTCGATACAGGCCCGGGCCCGCTCCAACAGCTTTTTCAAGGCCGTCACGTCTTTTTTGGTTGCCCGCTGGGCCGCCAGGCCGGCGACGTGACCTTCGATCCCCTCCCTGAACTCGGCCAGGTGATTCAAGGATACCATCCGGCAACGAATCAAACGGCCCAGGGTCCGGGTAGCCTGGCGGGTGCTTACCTTTTTTACCATGGCACCCCCGTTGACCCCGAGACGAATTTCGATCAGGCCCCTTTCTTCCAACACCCGCAAGGCTTCACGCAGTGTTCCCCGGCTGGTGTTGAACATTTTTTTCAGATCCCTCTCCGGGGGCAACATTTCACCGGCCTTGAGCCGGCCGTCCATGATGGCGTCCTGGATCTGATTGACTACATCCTGAAAAATCCGATTCTGGGCAGCTTGCCGAAACAGCTTGGAACTCTTTTTGAGGGTCGTCATTTTCCGGGTTCAAAACCATTTGAATACGTTTTTTACACGCACTTTGCATCCTTCCGGGCCTGCAAAGCAATCCCCCTGCATTCCATGGTCACAAATTTTTACTGCAATGGTTTAACCATTATTATGATTGAAGGGCATGATTGTCAAGCAAAACCGGCCACTCCCACAAATTCCGGCCGGCCGGGCAGGTGATTTCAGAACAGTTCCAAGAAGCCCTGGGCCTTACAAGGTAAAACATCCAGAGAACCCGGATTGAGCAGCCGGCAGGTTTGGCGAAGATGAACCCATGAAATTTCTTCTGGAGGTATTCGGAGTGCATAAACCGGCTTGAACCGGGAAATAGTTGCCACATTCAAACGGCCTTTTTTTGTATCTTCAATCCCGTTTTTTATTTGACAGCCCGAAACCAGTCAGGTATTGGTTTAATGGTCTAACCATTTAATCAGATCTGCCTGACGCCGAAAGCGTATTGTTGGAGGAAGCACATGTCTGAGCAACGGATTACATCCCACCCTATTCTGGAAGTGCCCCAGCGCAAGGTGGTCCAATTCACCTGGAACGGAAAACCGCTCAAGGGCTATGCCGGAGAGATGATCAGTTCGGCCCTGATCGCCAACGACATCCATGTCTTCGGGCACCACCCCAAGGACGGAAGCCCCCAGGGAATCTTCTGCGCCAACGGACAATGCTCCCAATGCCTGGTGATGGCTGACGGTCTGCCGGTCAAAGCCTGCATGACCCCCTTGAGGGAAAACATGGCCGTCACCAGCGTCGAAGGCCTGCCCGAGCTGCCCTTGATCCAGGAAGCTGTGGCCACGGGCGACATTCCAGCCATCGAGACCGAAGTCCTCATCATCGGCGGCGGCCCGGCCGGACTGTCGGCGGCCGTCGAGCTTGGCAAAAGGGGCATCCAGACCCTGCTGGTGGACGACAAGGATCGCCTGGGAGGCAAGCTCGTTCTCCAGACCCACAAGTTTTTCGGATCTGTGGCCGACTCCCATGCCGGCACGAGGGGTTTTGAAATCGGCCATATCCTGGAAGAGGAATTGAAGCAGCATCACTCGGTCAAGGTATGGCTCAACACCACCGCGGTGGGCGTCTTTTCCGACAAGATCGTCGGGGTCGTCAGGGGCCGGAGTTACTGCCTGGTGCGCCCCCAAAAGCTGCTCGTGGCCACCGGGGCCCGTGAAAAAATGCTTACATTTCCGGGCAACACGCTTCCCGGGGTTTACGGTGCCGGCGCATTTCAAACTTTGGTGAACCGTGACCTGGTGCGCTCTTCCAAGCGGGTCCTGATCGTCGGTGGCGGCAACGTCGGTCTCATAGCAGGTTACCATGCCATCCAGGCCGGCATCGAGGTTGTGGCCCTGATCGAAGCCCTGCCGGAAGTCGGGGGATACAAGGTACATGCCGACAAGTTGAAAAGGATGGGGGTGCCCATTTTCACCCGTCACACCGTGGTCGCCGCCCACGGCAAGGAGCGTGTCGAGGCGGTTACCATCGCCGGCCTGGATGACGACTGGAAGGTTATCGAGGGTTCTGAAAAGACCTACG
>JALVRI010000590.1 GCA_027031325.1 Desulfobacteraceae bacterium | reverse complement strand
AATCGTAGGCCCCGAGTTTCATCACTTCCACGGCCGAAGGCACGCTGGAGTACCCGGTGATCACGATCACCTTGACCTCGGGCTGCCGCCGCCTGACCCTGCGCAAAACCTCCATGCCGCCTATCCGTCCCATCTTCAGATCGACTATGAGGCAATCGTAATCCCGGCTTTCCATCTGCCTCAGGGCGTCGGCCCCGTTGAGGGCGTAATCCACCCTGTAGCCGATCTTGCCCAGGATCTTGACACAGCTTCTGCAGATTTGCAGTTCGTCGTCAACAACCAGCAGGCGATTAGATTTACGGGCCATGGTCTTTTCCCGGTTATTTCTGCAAAACGATTGTAAAAGTCGATCCCCGGCCCGGGTCACTATCGACTTTTATGGTCCCGCCGTGCTCCTGGATCAAACCATGGGCCAGTGCCAGGCCAAGGCCGGTACCCTCTTCCTTGGTGGTGAAGAAAGGATCGAAGATCCGGTGCTGGTCTTGCGGGGCAATACCGTGGCCGTTATCGATAACCTGAATCAAGCATTGTCTCCCGTCTTCATCCATCCCTGTTTTCACCTTGATGCGGCCTCCCGGGTCGGTGGCATCAACGGCATTGAGGATCAGATTTATAAGCACCTGTTCCAGCTGTCCCTTGTCCACGGGGATTTCATCAAGGCCTTCTTCCAGCTCGTGTTCGATGCTGATGTCCTTGAAAGCGGCCTGCTTGTTGGTCAATATGATACTGTCCATTACTATCTCGTTGATTTTGTGCGGCTTTTTTACAGGCTTGTTTTGCCTTGCAAAATTGAGCAGGCTGGTAACGATCTTGCGGCAGCGCAAGGTCTCGTGGACGATTGTCTCCAGTTCCTGGTAGAGGGGATCTTCCTTGTCCAGGTCCTCCTGCATCAGCATGGTGGTTGTCAGGATGGTGGTAAGCGGGTTGTTGATCTCGTGGGCCACACCGGCCGAAAGGCGACCTATCGACGCCATTTTTTCCTGCTGCAGCATGGTCTTTTGAATATTTATGTCTTTGCTTATATCCCTGGATATCTCTATGGCCCCGATTACGTCACCGTTTTCGATCAAGGGATAAGTCGAAATGGAGTAGTAAATCTTCCGGTTTTGCTTGTCCAGGTGGACATGGGTCGTCTGGGAAGGCTTTTCGGTTTCAAGGGTTTCGATCAGGGGACAGGGATGGCGTTCGCCGTTACAGGGGGCGCTTCTTTTGTGGGTGATTTCATAACATGGCCGCCCAATCACTTGTTCCCGGCTCAGACCGAGCCTTGCAAGCAGGTTGTCGTTGACGTCAAGGATACGGTGATCATAGGCGATTACCAGCACATCTTCCTGCAACAGCTCGTTTATCACCATGTAGTAAAGGGAACGGGTTTCCTGCAGCTCCTGGTCGGTCTTTTTCTGCAGTGTCGATACGCGCGAAATCTCCCAGAACAATTGGGCGGTCTGGGAGGCGATTGCGCGCACGCCTTTTCTCTTGCGGGCAATTATGTCGTTATATACATCCATGCTGCCGGTAAGTTCCACTATCAGGTCCAGGTCATCCCGCTCCAGGATCTGGTTGTAATCCTCCACCACCAGGATGTCTCTTTTGCGGGCGGCAACCGCTCCCGGAGCTTCAGGATCGGACTCGACCACCACCAGGACCCTGGGAGAGACCTGTTGAAAAATCTGGCGGTCTATCATCTCGATCAACTGCTGGCATCTTTTCCCCCCACCGACAACTGCGATATTCATCGTGCCCCACTTTCTTTTTCCGGCGCAGAACCCGGACCACCTGCAATGCCACAGCCTGCCTGATTCCAGGAAATTCCGCCCGGCCCAGTCACCATTTAACCCGGATTATGAACTTCAAATGCCTATAAAATGTAATCTCATTGAATTATTATACAGTTAGCATGTATTTGTTCCCGGCCCTGCCTTCCACCCCGCGCATCTTCGCCGAACCGGCCAGCTGCAAAATCCGGGTTCAAGGCAATTCCCGGCGGCAATATACAATGGGTCGGCCCAAAACTCAATCTGCTTGAAACAACCATGGCCCGGCGGGCCCCTTCTACCAGTCCTGCCTGTCAAGCCCCAGCCTAAACCCGGCCCGGCTCTTGCCGATGCCATCACCAAATGTTTTTTCCGCCCTAGTTGCGGGAAGAACCAGGCCCGCCAATCCGCCTGACAATCCATTTCAGGGGGAAGAAGGCCGAAACCTGCTTCCTGTACCTCCGGTAGGCTTGGCCGAAAATTGCCTCCAGTTTGCGTTCTTCAAGCCAGGCTCCCAGCAGCAGATAGGCCGTAAGGACCAGATTGACCGCCAGGCCGGCGGCGTCCACCTCCCGCATCCAGAGCAGGACTATTCCCCCCGCATACCAGGGATGACGGATTACACCCAGAATACCGCCGGTTTCAAGCCGGCAGCCTTCTTGCGCCAGGCTGCATCGATCACCTTCTTTGAGCTGCCGCAGCCCCAGCATCCTTAGCCCATCGTAATGCCTGGCACCGGAGGCAAAAAGAAAAACGGCCAACGCCAGCATCAGGAACCGGACCGGCCGCAGGCCACCTTCCCAGGCAAACAAAAGCGGTCCCCGGCGAGCATATTCCAGATAGACCAGGGGTGCTGCCGTTACGATTGCGACCAAATTGTAGAAAATCCGGTAAAAACGCATCCGGCTGCCCAAAAGATGCGCCATCTTGAGCTTGATCGACGGGACGATCAGCAGGCTGTGAATCACGCACCAGGCAGCCCAAAGGATTGGAAGCAACAAATTATTCAAAGTCCGCCTCAGTCAGATTGCATTGGTCCTGCCGACAGTCGTAGGGCGACCGGCCGGTAGCCCTACGACTGTCGGCAGCGGC
>JALVRI010000589.1 GCA_027031325.1 Desulfobacteraceae bacterium | reverse complement strand
TGGTAATACTTCACGGCCCCCACGGTGAAGATGGAACTATCCAGGGACTGCTGGAATTGCTGGGCATTCCCTACCAGGGAAGCGGGGTTCTGGGAAGCGCCCTTGCCATGAACAAGCTGGCCGCCAAGCAGATGTACGGCCGGCGAAACATTCCGACTCCTGAATACATTGCCCTGGAGGCCGGAAGTGTTCTTCCGGCTGACAGTATCGTTGACCGTCTGGGTCTGCCTCTGGTGATTAAACCGGTCCTTGCCGGATCAAGTGTCGGCATGTCGCTTGTAACCGAGCAAGACAAGATCGAGCCGGCCCTGGAAAAAGCTTTCAGGTACGATGTCAACGTCCTGGTGGAAGCCTACATAGAGGGTATCGAGATCACCTGCGGTGTTTTGGGCAACAAAGAGCTGGAAGCCCTGCCCTTGATTGAAATCGTCCCCGATGCCCAACATGCTTTTTTCGACTATGAAGCCAAGTATACCGCCGGGGTGACCGAGGAGATTTGTCCGGCCAGGATAGATCCGGAATTGACCACCAGGGCCCAGGAGCTGGCCATGGAGGCCCATCGGGCACTTTTCTGCCGGGGATACAGCCGAACCGACATGATTCTCAGCCGAGGCGAGTTCTACGTGCTGGAAACCAACACTATCCCCGGCATGACACCCACCAGCCTGTTTCCCCAGGCTGCCCAGGCAGCGGGCATTTCCTTTTCCAGCCTGCTCGATCGCCTGCTGGAGTTGGGGATCGAGGCTCACGGAGATCGCTGAAACAGATGCTTTACCATGGTTTCCAGGACCTGATGGCCGCCTATGACAACCTGGAAACCGGCGACCGGTTCGTGGGCCGGGTTCCTTCCAATGCCATGAAAACGGCAATCCTGCTTGATTTGACCACCAGGGGGGTTACCTGTATTCCCAGCGCAAAGGCCCAGATGCTTTCAGGCTCCAAGGTTGCCCAGGCCATGTTTCTGGGCAAATGGATGCTCCCCCGGACCCGGGCGATCCTGGGCCGTCGCGATCTGCTCAAGGCGCTCATTGATTACCGCCGGGCAGGAGTCGGCAAGGTGGTTACCAAGGAGGACCGCCGCCATTGCGGGCACGGTTTGCGGATCTGGAACAGCCTCGAGGACGCATACAACGTCATGGCTTTTGATAAAGAACAGGGGCCGTTTGTGCTCCAGCCTTACCGGGATGGTTTCATCGATCTGCGGGTAATCTGGATAGAGCCTTACTTCGAGGCTTATCGGCGCAGTAATCCGGCCAACTTCAGAAAGAACTTGTCACTTGGCGGTACAAGCAGCCATTATGAGTTGAACCGACGCCAGATTTCCTTTTGCCGCCGGGTGGTTGACGAGGCCGGTTTTCCATGGGCGCATATCGACTTGATGATCGATAGCCGGAAAGAAGAGATTTACCTGTCGGAAATCGCCCTCAACGGCGGCATCAAGGGAGCCAGGATAGGCCGCAAGCGGCTCGAAAGCCTGAAAAGGCAAAAGATAGAACAATTGCTCAATAATTGATCCAAGGATCTGTTCCTTTCATCTTTACCTGAAGGAGGAGGATGACATGAAGGTTCTGGTGGTTGGCGGTGGGGGACGCGAGCACGCGTTGGTTTGGAAGATAGCCCAAAGCCCGCGGGTCAAAGAGGTTTACTGTGCACCCGGCAATGCAGGTATCGAGGCCCTGGCCACCTGCGTGGCGATCGATGCCGAGGACGTGGACGGCTTGCTGGCTTTTGCCGGGGAAAAGGGAATCGACCTTACGGTGGTGGGACCCGAGGGTCCCCTGGCGGCCGGGATAGTCGATCGCTTCGAAAAAGCGGGCCTCAGGATTTTCGGAGCCAGTCGGAAAGCGGCCGAGCTGGAAAGCAGCAAGTCCTTTGCCAAGCGGATCATGAACAAGTACGGGGTGCCCACCGCCAGGGGCAGGACCTTTACAAAATATGCCCAGGCAGAGGCTTACGTAAAGAAAGTGGGGGCGCCAATCGTGGTGAAAGCCGACGGCCTGGCTGCCGGCAAGGGTGTCATCGTCTGTTCCACGGTCAAGCAGGCCCTGGCAGCTCTGAAACGGATCATGGTTGACAAGGAGTTTGGAACGGCCGGTGACAGGGCCGTGGTGGAAGAATGCCTGGTGGGCGAGGAGGCATCCTTCATTGCCCTGACCGACGGCAAGACCGTCTTGCCCCTGCCTTCGTCCCAGGATCACAAGCCGGTTTTCGACGATGACAAGGGACCCAATACAGGCGGAATGGGAGCCTATTCGCCGGCCCCGGTGGTCGACAAGTACCTGCACGCAAAAATAATGCAAGAGGTCATGATTCCAACCATCGAGGGCATGGCGGCAGAAGGCCGGCCTTACAAGGGTGTCTTGTATGCCGGTCTGATGATAGTACGCGACCAGGTGAAAGTCCTGGAATTCAACTGTCGTTTCGGCGACCCGGAAGCCCAGCCCCTCTTGATGAGGGTCAAGAACGATATAGTTCCGGTCCTGGAGGCGACCATTGACGGCACCCTCGATCAACATCGCCTGGACATCGACCGGCGGGCCACCGTTTGCGTGGTCATGGCCTCCGGAGGTTATCCCGGCAAATACAAGAAGGGCGCTCCCATTTCCGGACTCGAAAAGGTGGCGCGCCTGAAGGACGTAATGGTCTTTCATGCCGGCACGGCCCGTAAAAACGGTAAGATCGTCGCCAGCGGAGGCCGTGTCCTGGGGGTGACCGCCCTGGGTGACAACGTTGAAAAAGCCATCGACAAGGCGTACAAGGCCGTGGAGCGGATCGGCTGGAAGGATGTTCACTACCGCAAAGATATCGGGCGCAAGGCCCTGGTGCGCCTGAAGACTCCTCCCCAGGTTCTCATTGTCATGGGGTCTGATTCCGACCTGCCGGTAATGGATGGGGCCGGTGCCACCCTCAGAAAATTCGGCGTGCCTTTCAGGATGACGGTGGCCTCGGCTCACAGGAGCCCTGAACGGGCAACCGCCCTGGCTGCCGGGGCCCGCGAGCAAGGGATTAAGGTGATTATTGCAGGGGCCGGCCATGCCGCCCACCTGGCCGGTGTCCTGGCGGCCCATACCACCGTCCCGGTGATCGGTGTTCCCATAGATTCTTCGTGCCTCCAAGGGCTGGATGCCCTCCTGGCAACCGTGCAGATGCCACCCGGCATTCCGGTGGCAACTGTTTCCATTGGCAAGTCGGGTGCCATGAACGCTGCGATCCTGGCCGTCCAGATTCTGGCCCAGGAAAATCCCCAACTGGCCGGGCTGTTGGATGATTACAAGCAAGAGCTCAGGGCCGGGGTGGAAAAAAAGGCCCTTGGAGTTGAGCAGGAATTCAAATAGTTTCCGGATCGGGCCTGATTCGACGGATGCGGCCATCTTGCGCAAGACAGCCGGCATCGTGGCAGGCGGAGGAACGGCGGTGGTTCCAACCCTGGGAGTGTACGGACTTGCTGTGGACGCCCTGAACCGGGCAGCGGTGAAGAAAGTCTTCAGGCTCAAACAAAGACCGGCCGACAAGCCGCTTTCTGTCTTGCTGGGTGCTAAAGAACAGCTTCAGCAGGTAACCGTGAAGCCCGATCCGCTGACCCTGGCCCTGATGGACGAATTTTGGCCGGGGGGGGTTACTTTCGTTGTTCCGGCCGGGAACCGATTGCCCCCGGACCTGCTTGCCGGAGGCAAGACAGTGGGTATCAGGCTGGTGGCCCACCCGGTGACGGCAGCCTTGGTGAGATTGATGGGACGCCCGCTTACCGGAACCAGCGCCAATGTTTCAGGGCAGGTGCCACCGTCACGGATCGAAGATTTGAACCCGGTGCTGGCCCGCAAAGTTGATGTCATCCTGGATGCCGGGCCCTTGGCTGCCGGAGGGCCGTCGACCGTCGTTGCCGTGGAAGGCGGAAAGGTCAGAATAATCAGGCCCGGCCGGGTACCTGATTCGGTCATCCATGAGGTTGCCTCGCGCTTGCGCAAACTTGGTTGACAAGTAGGGGTGATTTGACTATAAACCCGCCATCGTCGCCGGAGTGGTGAAACTGGTAAACGCAGCGGACTCAAAATCCGCCGGGCTTTACGCCCTTGAGAGTTCGAGTCTCTCCTCCGGCACCATCAAAAAGACAAGGAGCTTTGCCCTGGGGGTGCAGGCTCCTTTTTTTTGCGTGTACCAGGCAGGCCCCGCAGTCCCCTGGGGGTGCGAGTTGTCTGTTCGGCCGACAAGGAAATGTCGGCCGGGCGGCAAAGGTATTCCAGGTACTGTGTGAAGACAGCCGCAGGCAGGTGATTTCAGGAGGCAGGCGGTTTCGATCCGCCGGACTCGATTCCGGTCGCATTACAGGCGTCATGGCTTTTACGTCGGCTGTCGAGAACTACTACTTGCGCCGGGGGCAAACTGTTGAACCTGGTGGCAGAAGCGATGGTATAGGCTCCCATCTGGCGGCCCACCAGAAAATCCCCTATTTCCAGCTCCGGCAGCATGAGGTTTTCGGCAATAACGTCGGTGCCGTCGCAGGTTGGACCGGCCAGGACACTGGGATAGCGCTTGGGTGATTCAGAAAAGACCTCCAGGGGGTAACGGGTGTGGTCGAAAACCTGGCCGCTGAAAAGACCGTATATTCCGTCGTCAAGGTAATACCAGATTTGGCCTTCACGCCAGGCCTTGCCGATTATGCTCAGCAATGCGGTTCCGGCAGGTGCCACCAGGAAACGACCCGGTTCAGCCGCCAGGGTGACATAGCGTGGAAGCCTGTTGAGGGCCTGGACGATCGGGGCACTGAAAGCTTCGATGGACGGCACATCCTGGTCGTAAGCGACTGGAAATCCGCCCCCGATATCGAGCAGGCTTATCGGCGCGGCTCCCAGGTCATGGGTTTGGCGGATGATCCGGTTACAGACGTTGATGGCCTGAACGTGCATGTCCGGGCAGAGGCATTGGGACCCCACGTGAAAAGACAGTCCCTTTACGTGGATTCCGAGCCGGGTTGCCAGGGCTATCAGTTGGTAAGCCTCTTGCGGCGGGCATCCGAATTTGCGGGAAAGGTCCACCACGGCGTCGCGGCTCCTGAAACGCAGGCGTAGTATCAGGCCGACCCGGTGCTTGTAAGGGATGAACTTAAGTAATTCCTCGGTGTTGTCGATGACGAAGGTCGTGCAGCCGAAGCGCAGGGCCTGGCGGATGTCGTTATCGCGCTTGATAGGATGGGTATGGATGGTATCCCGTGGTTTAACGCGGGCCTGGCGTAAAAGTTGGAGCTCGCCGCTGCCGGCTATCTCGAATCCTGCTCCAAGTTCGGCCAGGGCCGCCACCACCTCGGTATGGGGCAGGGCCTTGATGGCATAGTAAAGCCGGACACCTGGCAGAGCCGATTGCAAAACCAGGTATTGGTGCCGAATCACCCGACAGTCGATCACCAGGGCCGGTGTGCCGTTGATCTGTGCAAGCCGATGAAAATAAGTGCCTTCTTGCGGTTGTTTTATGGAAAGGAGCTGCATTTTATACTCTTCCGATTGCCTCGAGCAGGTAACGGGGCAAGGCAAAGGACGCCTTGTGGATTTCGGGTGTATAGTAACGGGTTTTGATTCCGCTTTGCAAGTAGCGTCCCTCGATTTCGGCCTGGCTCAGGTGGCGCAAGCGGCGATCGTCACTTGCCCAGCCAAAGACCATTATTCCGCCCACGTAAGTTGGAACCGCGGCCGAATAAAAATGCCAGTCGGCGAAAAGAGTTTTAAAATGGCGTGCTGTGGTAGCAGCTTCTTCCAGTTGCATGAAGCAGACTCCGTTTTGGGTGACCAGGATCCCCCCCGGCGCAAGGCGGTCGCGGCAAGCCCGGTAGAACCTTTCGCCGAAGAGGGTTTCGCCGGGGCCGATGGGATCGGTTGAATCGGTGATTATGACGTCGAACCTGGAGTTTGCCCGGCTGACGAAATTCAGCCCGTCATCGATGACCAGTTCCAGGCGGTGATCTTCGAAAGCACCGGCTGAATGCCCTGGCAGATACCGGCGGCAGATCTCGATTACCCTTGAGTCGATTTCAACCATGACGATTTTTTCAACTTGGCGGTGCTTGGCAACCTCACGCAGGGTGGCACCGTCGCCTCCGCCGATGATAAGCACCCTGGAAGGGTGTCCATGGGCGATCAAGGGCACATGGGCCAGCATTTCATGGTAGATGAATTCGTCCTTTTCGGTCGTCTGGACGATCCCGTCCAGGGCCATCACCCGGCCGAAGGCGGCATTGTGAAAAATGACCAGGTGTTGATGATCGGTCTTGTCTTCATACAAAAGCTCGTCAACCCTGAATTCCTGGCAGTAACTGTCGTAGAGGGTTTCGCTGAATTTGTTCATGGCAACAGCATCCCTTTGATTTTTGACGATAATCCGGGATAATATGAGCAGAGCCAAATAGCCGACTTTCACTGAAGTGTCAAGGCTGATTCCGGCCGGGACCCGGCTCCCGGAGGGTGCCCTTCCGACATCTAGTCATGCCGCATCTTGCGTCTGTTAAAACTCAGGCCGTTTTACCGGAAAGTACCGGATCGTTTCCAGGACAGTTGCAAGCCGCCTTCTTTCTTAGTAGATATTAATGGAGACTGTGAAAAACAGTTTTCATTTTGCAAGAGTCCGGCTGTTCAAATTGCGGAAATCGTCATCTTTGACGCTGAATCGGGCCGGCAGGTGGCTTTGGTATCTAAGGGTACAATCCATCGATTGACAGAGAAGCGGGTTTGAATCAGGAGTTGATTTTGCAATAATTAGATGGCTGGCGGTTTGGGTTGTAAACCTGAATTCGAAAGCAATGTTTGTTCCTGTTGAAGATAAGCCGGGAGGTCCACCATGGGAGAACGAATCAAGCAGTACCTTATTTATGCCCTTATCATAGCCTTGGGTTATTTTGTCCTGAGTTACCATTTCATCTATTTCGGCCGTTCTTTCAAGCTGCTAAAAAAGAGCAGGCTCAATCTCAATTATACCTTCTACAGTCTCGATAACAAGAGCCCCGAGACCGTCCTGAAGGTAGATGAATTGCGCAAAGACGGCATCGGTCAGTTGATGCTGGAGCTGGGCCTGATCAGCGAGGAAAAGCTCGAGGAACTGGAAGCAGAATACGAGGACCAATGAACCCTTAGCGGCCTTTTGTCTATCCTTGCCTGGATTCGTCGGCCGTCGAGAATCGGCCGCCTGTTTTTTCGATATACACCGAGGCCAGCAAAATGGCGGCAAAGGGTGTGGTGACGAAAGTCCCGATGAAGATTGAACTGCCGATGACCGAAATTCCAAGAAAAAGGACGACCAGGACCAGGTGATCTATGACCTGTCCGGAAGTCGCCATGCTCCAGCTTTGGCGGGCGGCCTCGGCCAGGGAAAGGCGCTTGTCGCACATCAAGGGAATCACGTAGATAAACCCGAAGGTTATACCGCAGGCTAGCAACACCCCGAAGGGGAAGAAGATGGCATAGCCGATCAGGCAGATAATCAAAGAGCCGAATCCGAAGGCCAGCAACGGCAAAAACAGGCTCATCTGGGAAAATATGTCCTGGAGAGACGGTTCACGGCCATCTCTTGCCAGTCGGATCATGGAGTCGAGATAGCCTGCCGCCACGACCGGAGCCAGGATTCCGAGTGTAAGGGCGCTGACAACGAGCATGGCCAGAGTCATGAAGATCAAGATCAAGAGATTGTTGACCAACAGATACCAAGCCTTTTCCAAGTGTTTGCGGAAATTCATCTATGACTCCCGGTTCTTCAGCCCATGGGCAGCATGTTGTCTGCCAGGCGGCTGGAGGTTTTTTTCAGGTTGAGGCTCAACAAGCGGGCCAGGCCTTTTAGAATTTTTACCCCGATGTCGTTGTGTTCATCCATCAGGCGTTGAAAGGCGTCACGATACAGTAATATCAGCCGGCAGTCTTGGCGGGCCACAACCGTGGCCGATCTGGGAAAGTTGTCGATGATCGACATTTCGCCTATTGAACGGCCCCGCTCCAAGACCGTTATGGGCCGGTAGATGTCGGGACTGCTTTTTTTCATCACGTTGAGGGTGCCGTTTTCGATGAAGCATACAAAATCAGCCTTGTCCCATTGGTTGAAAAGTGTCTGACCGGCGGCAAGTTCGACTACATTCATGTAGCCGGCCAGGATGTCGACCTCCCGGCGGTCGAGGCTGTGAAAAAGCGGCAGATCACTGATGAAGTCGCACAAGGATTTGTGATCGAGTTCTGTTTTCACTTTGTTACAGGCGCGGCTTGGGGTATACTCTTTTTGTTCAACAAAGTATCTCTTAACTTAACACAATTTTTCCAAGATCAAAAGATCAATGTGATATATGGCATATCGGCATTTCAGCCTAAAGGTTTAGCTGTCCGCGCAAATCAATCTCCCTGAACTGCGTTCGGAGCGAAGCCAAGGGGTCTGCCGGCTGAGAGGTTCAAAGCTGGAATGGCCCGGGATCAGGTCACATGGCAGGTGTTTTTTTTTGATTTCGGTATTGATCAGCCACCGGCTGTCATTCGGGTTCGAAGCTGTTTGTAAACCTTAACAGGCTCTTAAAAAGGCAGGAAAGGAAGCATGGATATGGTAGAGCAACCGGATAGCAGGAAGATTGAGCGTAGGAATGCTGGTCGCAGAACCAAGCGCCGTATCGGGGAACAACTGATCGAAGAAGGTATCATCAGTACCGGCCAGCT
>JALVRI010000588.1 GCA_027031325.1 Desulfobacteraceae bacterium | reverse complement strand
GGGTGGCTGATCACCTTGGCGCCGGCGGCCCGGGCGACCTCTCCGGTTCCATCATCCGAACCGTCGTCCACAACAATTATTTCATCCGGAATTTCCTCGGCGGCCAGAGCATTGAGCAAGGCGACAAGGTTTTCCTTTTCATTGTAGGCGGGAATAACGACACTGACCATACAGGCAGCCTGAAGTTTTCCAGCCGCAATCAAGGCGGCTAGAGGTTTTTATCGAAAGCGACTTCTCCGGTTATGTTATCATAGAAGTAAGGACCGCCGTAAGGATTTTCAGGAAGCTTGCTCAAAACACCACTGCTTACCAATTCATCGAGGTTTTCAGGCCGGGATCCAAAACGACGTTCGTACTCCTGGATGGACTTTTCTATGGTCAGTACACCCTGGAGGGCTTCCATGCGCATGCGGATCTCCCTGGCGCTGTTTTCATCAAGCTCCCTGTCACCGAGCATGGTTTTCAAAAGGGCAATGGCTGTTTCAGTCCGCTTGCCTTTGAGGGCAAGCCGGGCTCCGAGAATGGAAAGCAACAAGGGCGCATGATCAACCCTGGCAGCTTCCAGGAATTCTTCCGACGCCTTGGCATAATCCGCCAGGAAGTAATAATAGTCGAATCCCATGTAATAACCCGGATACCAGTCCCACGTCCTGTGTTTCTTGGAGATTGCCAGCAAATCAATGGTTTCCTGGTACATACCCGCATCCCAGGGCAAGTTTCCCTGGGCATAGATGTACGCCTGCATAAAATACGGATCAAGCTCCAGGGCGTACTGAAAAGTCCGTCTGATGTTCTCCCATTCCCGCTCGGTCGGTTCCTGGTTGCTGCCGATGAAAGAACCTGCTTCAAGTACCAGGTAATCGGCCATTACTCCCTTGAATTCGCCGGCCAGGATTTTTACAAATTCCACCGGCAAGCTGGCTTTGGGAGCTGCAAACCGGAACACAAGGCCCTTGCGGTATTCCATCAGCCTGGCGTTTGCCCATCCAAAAGAAGCGGCAGCCAGGGTCAAAAGAAAAATCGATAAAATGACCTTTTTTTTCATGCCAGTTCTCTTTTTTGGAATATCCAGATCGACAGCACCAGGCAAACTACAATGTACGCCAGCCCGTACAGGGCAACCAGGCCGAGATAGGTACCCGACACCTTCAACCCATAAGCAGCCGTTGTCTTCAGATCGAAGGCCGCAAGATTTGGAATTATCCAGGAAACCACATCGAGAGCCTTGTGCATGAAAACATTATTGGCCAAGCCCTTTTGGCGTTGAACAATAATCTTCACCGTTTCGACATTCTGGCCCACAAAATAGAAAATAACGGCCAGAAGAAAAGCGGTAAATTGATGGGAAGCAAGGCTGACGCAAAAAAAGGAGATCGACAATATCACCAGCAGGGCGAGTGTCAGATATGCCATGCCCAGCAAAAGGGTCGACCAGTTGAAAAGGGCCGGCATGTGGGCATTGGAAAGCCAGATAGACATTTTTATGGACAGAAAGGAACTACACCCCAGAACAATGCTGGATAGTAAAACAATTCCCGCCAGTCCCAAAAATTTTCCGACAAGATAGTGCCACTTTTGAATGGGGCGGGACAAAACAAGATAAATTGTTTTTCTTTCCAGGTCGTTTGAAACCATCTGGATGCTGAAAAAGAAAATAATAATCAGGCCCGAAATCGACATGGCCGAAAGCCCGATTTCGACGGCCACCTTTCCAAGCTCCCAGGAAAACATACCGGTAATGATAACGCTGGATAAAAACAGGACCGCTCCCAGGAAGAAAATACCGTACAAGGCCCGGTTCCGCAAGCTGTCCCTGAATGTCATGCTGGCTACAAGAAAAACGGCATGCATCTCAATTCCCCGAATCTTCAGTCATCGCCTTTACGAATGCATCTTCCAGGTAAGTTTCACCCTTCATGAATTCCGCTACCGATCCACTGTAAAGGAGTTTGCCCTTGTTTATGATCCCGATATTGTCACATAGCCTCTCTATGTCGCTCAAGATATGGGAACTGAAAAAAACTGTCTTGCCCGCCTTGCCCAATTCAAGAATGACCTCGGTTATGAGGCGCCTGCCCATTGGATCGAGACCGCTCATGGGCTCATCCAGGATATAGATCTCAGGGTCGTGGATGAGGCTGACGGCAAGCCCCAGCCTCTGCTTCATACCCTTGGAGTACGTCTTGATCCTGTTGTTGGCGGCATGCCATAATTTCAGGCGCTGCAGAATTTCACGGGCCCGGGTTTCAAGTCCGTCCTGTCCCATTCCACTTGCCCGTCCCACAAAGCGCAAAGTCTCCAGCCCGGTCAGGTTTTCATAAAAACATGGTGTTTCAGGTAAATACCCTATGAACTGTTTGTATTCGGCATCACCGACCAGACGCCCGTTGACCTCTATGGTCCCCCTGTCCGGATGGATGAAGGCGAGCAGCAGCTTGATAGAGGTACTTTTGCCGGCCCCGTTGGGGCCAAGGAAACCGTATATTTCCCCGCGTTCTACAGTCAGGGTCAAGCCGTGCAAAACAACATTTTTTTTCAAACCAACGGGAAAAGATTTCCAAACATCATTGAAAACAATGGCTGACATAAGCCATCTCCCCCTCTACCCCCTCGCCCCAATTCTCAGCGCATATTCTCCGCACGTTGGGGGTTTATCCAACGGATACAGCCACCTCATGATACCATCAAAACTTTATTAAACTAAGATGAAAGTCCAATTATTTCAAGAGAAAACATTGCATTCCGATCAGCTTTAAAATGCTGTGGGATCCCCCGGCCCCAAAAGCTCACGCCTGGATTCCGCTGACAAGTTTTTCAAGGGCAATTGCGAATTTAAAAGGCTGTTAGAGCGGGGCATC
>JALVRI010000587.1 GCA_027031325.1 Desulfobacteraceae bacterium | reverse complement strand
GCAAATATATCAATAAGTAATAATCATTTGAAGGACAGGTCGGCTCTTGGGTGGATTTTGAAAATCATTAGGATTGACATTCGGGGGGCGATTGCCTAAATTTGGCCCAACCTTTTGATCACTCGGGGGCTAATTTCCAATTTCACTAATTTTCGGCTAAAATCTAACCAAATTAGCCATATTGTGCTCGGATTTGTCTCTTAGAACACCCGTGGCTGAACTTCATTGACGCAAATACAGGTCTGGACTCACCAACCATGGAGCAGGTTTGGTTTAAGGTAAAAGAAGCGCTCAAAAGCAGGGTGCCGGAAGCATCTTATCGATTGTGGATCGAGCCTCTCGAATACATTGAGGGTGGTGACAAAGCCGTTATCGTGGCATGCCCCAATTTTTACTCCAAGAAACGGATCGGCAGCCATTATATATGCTTGATTCGTTCGGAGTTGAAAAGGCTGGCGGGCCGGGATTTGAATGTGGAATTGATGGTCAAGCCCAACGGCTCAAACGGCAATGGCAAAGGACGCAAACCAAGGCAAATGGTTTTGCCGGAGGTGGCCGTCCAGCCCCATTACGGCCGTTTCTTGCGCAAAGATTTCACTTTCGAGCAGTTTGTGGTGGGGGCCAACAATGACTTTGCTTATTCTGCCGCATTGTCCCTGGCGGCTCATCGAAGAAAACAGATGCCGTCTCTTTTCCTGCTCTCAAAGACCGGTATGGGCAAAAGCCATTTGTCACAGGCTATTGGGCATCACATCCTCACCCAGTATCCCCACGAGCGTGTCTATTACCTGACAGCCGAGGACTTCACCCAGGAGATGGTGTCATCCTACAAGAGCAACACGGTCAATGCTTTCAAGGATAAATACCATAAACACTGCGATGTGCTTTTGCTAGAAGATGTCCATTATCTCAGCGGCAAGGACCGGACCCAGATAGAGTTGGCCCATACCCTGGACAGGTTGCTCAATGACAACAAGAAGATCATCTTCTCCAGTTGTTGCAAGCCGGGCGATATTCCCAGGCTCAACGAAAACCTCCGCTCCCGGCTTGCTTCAGGGCTGATTTCAAACATTGATCCCCCTGATTTCAGGACCAGGGTAAGGATTTTGAAGAAATTTGCCGCTGCCAACCAGTGGACGATTCCGGAACAGATTATCGAGTACGTGGCCGGGGAACTGACAGAAGATGTCCGCCAGCTCAAAAGCGGCCTGGTAGGCATATATACCAAGAGTTCATTGCTCGGCACCAAAATAGATCTCACCCTGGCAGACAGCGTCATCAAGAACATGGTCAGGCCGCGCAAGGCCATAACCATTGATTGCATCAAAAAACTCGTTTGCAAACATTACAATATCAGCCTTAAGGAACTTGTCTCCCGTTCACGCAAGCAGGCTGTTGTCAGACCGCGCCAGGTGGCCATCTACCTTGCCCGTCGTTATACCGATCAGCCTTTACAGGCCATCGGCCGCAGTTTCAACCGCTATCATGCAACCGCCTTGCACGCCATCGGAACGGTTGAAAAGAACATGAAACAGGGAGGCCAGTTGAAACAACAGGTGGAGTATTTGATCGAAATGCTCGAATCGGGCAAGTGGTGATTGGAACTTTACTAAATTTACCCCCAAAAGCGCTGCCGGAATTATTGTCCGCGGCGCTTTCTTATTGTCGGGCCGGAGGCAATCGCCCTGATCTTTCTGCTTGCCCTCGGGGCTTTCGAAGCGGGCAGGAAAAGAAAATCGGCTATTGAATTTTTATGATCGTGTTTTCAGCCGCCACCATTTCTTCCAGAATTTCGAGGCGGGTGTTTTGATCCTGCTCAATTGCGCAACGCAGGCGCAAGGCACAATGCCGGGAGCAGATGGCATCAGATGAGTCGAATTGGCCGAAGCAGTCCAAATAATCGTTAATACCAAAGCCAGCTTTCAGTTCACCACTCATAAGCTTTCCTTGTCTGAGAAACCCGATATTCCTTTTTTTAGTATAGAAAGCAATTGATCGTGAATCAAGCCATTGGTTGCAATAATTTGATTTTTTTCCGGGCTGTAAGTGCCTCCGTCAAAATCGGTCACCTTGCCGCCGGCCTCTTCCACCACCAGCCAGCCGGCCGCCGTATCCCATGGTTTCAGGTTCTGTTCCCAGAAACCGTCGAAGCGTCCGCAGGCCACGAAACACAGGTCCAGGGCGGCCGAACCCAAACGGCGGATGCCCTGGGCGGCCAAGAGGCAATTTTTAAAGCGGACCATCAATTCCTCCAGGACAGATGGGAGGTTGTACGGGAAACCGGTTACAAGAAGGCTGTCATCAATTTTGGGGCAACCGGAAACCTTGATATCGCGACCGTTCAGTTTGGCGCCCGTGCCTTTTACCGCCGTGAACAGTTCTCCGCTGACCGGGTTTAGGACAATCCCAAGCTTGACCTGTCCCCTGAAAGAATAGGCGATCGACACCGAGAAAAGGGCCAGTCCATGGGCGAAATTGGTGGTTCCGTCGAGCGGATCGATTATCCAGCAATGATCCTGGTCGCCGTGGATGCCACCGCTTTCTTCGGCCACCAGGCTGTGGTCAGGGAAACGTTCTTTGATGGTTGCGATTATTGTTTTTTCCGATTCGATATCCGCGATGGTAAGAAGGTCTATGGCGCCCTTCTTTTCCACTCTTTCCAGGTGCCCGAAATGTTTCCTGAGCACCTCGCCGGCTTTATAGGCCGCCCGGATGGCTGTATTTTTGATCTCTTCCAAATCCATAAGGGGAAAATCTAACTTTTGTCATCCGGGCTGTCAAGCCCCTTGAGCCTGGTTATCACATTGGAGATGGCATCGATCAGGGGTGCCAGGGTCTCAGTCCGGCGTGCGCAGACAGCGATTGCC
>JALVRI010000586.1 GCA_027031325.1 Desulfobacteraceae bacterium | reverse complement strand
TGTGAGTATTTTCGATTATCACCAGGCGGCTGCGCGGGAAATGGATATCGTCGGGCCTGACCGCCGAGGCAACGGCGTCAAGATCCATGGTTCCGTCGGGCAAATTGGGAACCGTACGGTGATGGATTCCACCCACGGCGGCCGAGCCTCCCTGCTCGTAGTAAAAGACGTGCGACTGGTCGCCCAGGATAATCTCGTCTCCCCGCCCGCAGTGGCAAAGCTGGCAAACCAGGTTAGCCATGGTCCCGCTGCAAACGAAAAGTGCCGCTTGCTTACCTGTCAACCCGGCGGCCTTTTCTTCCAGGCGCCTCACGGTGGGATCTTCTCCAAAAACATCGTCACCCACTTCGGCGGAAGCCATGGCCCGGCGCATCTGCTCGGTAGGCCGGGTTACGGTATCAGAACGCAGATCAACGATCTTCACGCCTTGCTCCTTTTCTTTTCCAGCCTTATGGTTATCGCCCGGCGATGGGCCTCGAGGCCCTCTACGGCGGCCAGGACAGCCACGTGGGAGGCTTCTTTCCTGAAAGCCGCCTCGGAATAGTCGATCAGGCTGGTCTTTTTGAGAAAAACATCCACCGAAAGGGCCGACGAAAACCTGGCCGTGGAAGCGGTGGGCAGCACGTGGTTGGGACCGGCCACGTAATCTCCCATCGGTTCGGGGCTGTGGGGACCGATGAAGATCGCCCCGGCATGCTTGAGCCGCGGCAGATGATCATACGGGGCTGCGATCATCAGTTCCAGGTGTTCGGGGGCAATCCGGTTGGCAAGCTCCAGTGCCCGGCCAAGCCCGCTGACTACGAAAATGGCACCGTATTGTGAAAGGGCCTTTTCGGCAACCTGCCGCCGGGGAAGGCTTTCCAGCTGGAGCCTGAGCTGCCGGGCAACCGCCCCGGCAAGCTCCTGACTGTCGGTAACCAGGATAGCCGAGGCCATCTGGTCGTGCTCGGCCTGGGAAAGCAGGTCGGCGGCCACGTATTGCGGGCGGGCCGTTTTGTCGGCGATCACCAGGATTTCGCTCGGCCCTGCGATCATGTCGATGCCCACGGTTCCGGAAACCAGTTTCTTGGCCAGGGTAACAAAGATGTTGCCCGGCCCAACCACCACATCCACCCCGGCTATGGTTTCGGTACCATAGGCCAGGGCCCCGATGGCCCAGGCGCTGCCGGCGCGGTAAACTTCATCAACCCCGGCCCTGCGGGCCGCCGCCAGCAGGCAGGGATCGATGCTCCCGTCTGCCGCCGGGGGCGTCACCATGACTATTCTGGACACACCGGCGATCTTGGCCGGAATGGCTCCCATCAGCACCGAGGACACCAGGGGAGTTTTGCCGGCCTTGCCGCCGGGCACGTAAATACCGGCGGCCTCGACGGGCCTTACCAACTGGCCCAAGACAACCCCGGGACGGGGATTGTCCATCCATGAAGATTGCAATTGGCGCCGGTGAAAGGCTGCGATCTGGCGGGCGGCCCGGTTCAGGGCGCGCACAAATGAAGGCTCCAGGGACTTTACGGCCTTGTCCCAGGCACAACGGTCCACCCTTATCTGCTCCCGGGAAAAATCCGGGCAATCGAACTTGCGGGTGAAATCCACCAGGGCCTGGTCTCCCCGGCGGCGCACAGCTTCGAGGATGCGGCCGACTGCGGTCAGGTCTTTCTTCTTGAAGCCAGGCCCGCGGGTAGCTATCCGGGCCAGGCGTTTTTCAGCCTCTGCAGAAGGATAGGAAAGGATTTCGGGTTGCATTTGGCTCCTTCCTGCTTTGTTGCCGGCAGGTCGTTCAGCCGCCGGTTCAAGTCCGGCCGCTCGGATTTGTTTGCCATGACCAACTGCATAGGTATTTCAAAAACTTCGGCCCACTGTCAAACCAAAACCTCTCCACGGGCCCAATCCTGCTCAGGCATTGATCATTATTCCTGTTTGACATTGGGCTCACTGGTGATAGAAATAGTTCTTCATGTTCAGCGGCCCGTTGGCCTTAGGCCTTTGTTTTCAAACCGACGGAGGAATAAAATGAAGCCAAACCGTATCTACAACTTCAATCCCGGACCGGCGGCCCTGCCCCTCGAAGTCTTGCAGCAGATTCAGGAAGAATTGCTCGATTTTTCCGGGTCCGGAATGTCAATCCTGGAAATCAGCCACCGTTCCAAATGGTTCGACGAGGTTATCAATGACGCCGTTGCCCGCACCAAGCGCCTCCTGGGCCTCGACGAGCGCTACCACGTCCTTTTCTGCCAGGGCGGTGCCAGTATGCAGTTCTGCATGCTGCCGCTCAACTTTCTTTCCGGAGACCGCAGGGCAGACTACGTCAACACCGGCACCTGGTCAACCAAGGCCATCAAGGAAGCCCGGATTCAAGGTAAAAATATCCGGGTGGCGGCCTCTTCCGAGGACCGCAACTTCAGCTACATTCCGAAGCAAATCGATTTCGATCCCCAGGCGACCTACGTCCACATCACCTCCAACAACACCATCAAGGGAACCCAGTGGGCCGATTTTCCCGACACCGGCGGTGTTCCCCTGGCAGCCGACATGTCCTCCGACATTTTCTCACGCCCCATTGACGTGGAAAAATTCGGCCTGATATACGCCGGCGCCCAGAAAAACATCGGTCCGGCCGGCGTCTGCCTGGTGATCGTGCGCCGGGACATGCTGGAACTGGCGGAAGAAAACCTGCCTACCATGCTGAAGTATTCCACCTACGTGGAAAAGAACTCCATGTTCAACACACCCCCCTGCTTTGCCATCTACACGGTTCAATTGGTCCTCAAATGGCTGGAAGAAACCATCGGCGGCCTTGAAAAGATGGAAGACCTCAACCGCCGCAAGGCTGAAACGCTATACGGTTTCATGGATGCCAATGATTTTTACCG
>JALVRI010000585.1 GCA_027031325.1 Desulfobacteraceae bacterium | reverse complement strand
TTGTTGAACTGGGGCTCGGGCCTGATACCGGTAATCTCCTCGATGTCGTCACAGAAAAAGTCGATCATGTCCTTGAAGGCATGGGGCTGGATCCCCAGGTGATTACCGGTTCGGTAACAATTGGAGACCGGGGTGGCGATCCAGTCGATGTTCAGGCCCAGGAGGTTGAGCAACTCGCGGCCCATGATGGTGATTTCGGCAGTGTCGATGCCGTATGGGCAAAATACCGAGCAGCGCCGACACTCGGTGCATTGAAACAGGTAGTACCACCACTCCTTGAGCACATCCAGGGTCATGGGCCGGGCACCGGCAAGCTTGCCCAGGAGGCGACCGAAGGTAGTGAAATCGTTTCGATAAACAGATCTCAACAGCTCGGCCCGCAACACCGGCATGTTCTTTGGATCGCCGGTGCCGATGAAAAAATGGCACTTATCGGCACAGGCTCCGCAACGGACGCAAATGTCCATGAAAACCTTGAAGGTGCGGAACTTTTCCAGCCTTTCCTTGAACCCTTCGTGCAGTATCTGTTGCCAGTTGTCGGGCAGTTTCCAGTCATCGTCCAGGGGGTTCCACTGCCGGGCGTTGGGCAATCCAAGTGTCTCTACGCTCTTGGGATTTGCGGCGTAGCAGTACATCCCCTTGCGAATTTCGACCGGCGTGTCCATCCACCCGGTCGCCGGCGGACGATGGTCCAACTTCGCCAACAGCTCGCTTGGTTTCGGGGTTTCGTCTGCCATTTATTTACTCCTTTTCCTCTTTCGGTTCTTCAGTCTTGGGCTCGGGCATCTTTTCCACCGGCAACCCGGCTTCGATCATCTTTTCCCTGAACTCGTCCTCGTAAGCCTCGTAGGTGTGGACCTTGACCGGATAGTTCCAGGGATTGACGTGCCGCACTTCACGGGTATTGGTGGTCAGGTTGCGGGTGGGGCTGAGGAAGATTCCCCCCATGTGCATCAGCTTGCTGAAAGGGAAATAGGCCAACAACACCGAAACGAAGAAAAGATGGACAAAGAAAAGGTTGCCGATGCCTTCGGGAATCGACCAGTGGAAAGTGACCAGGCCCATGGTCAACTCCTTGATGGAAGTAATGTCCACCTTGGTGAAGTAGCGCATGAAGATCCCGCTCAGGGCTATGCCCATGATCAGAAAGAGGGGGAAATAGTCGGAAGCCAGGCTGATGTATCTCACCGGCCGGACAAAAAGGCGCCGCAGGAAAAGGTAGGTCACCGCTGCCAGCAGCACCAGGCCGGAGACGTAGATCCCGGGCAATCCGAAGTGGATCTGGTCATACATGATCTCGACTCTGAAGAAACTGTCGACTTTTTCGATCAAGGTCACCCAGGAAGGGATCGGCTCGGTGAAAAACCTCAGGTGGCGCACCAGGGTAGTCAGGAAAGCGTAATGGAAAGCAAGGGCTCCCACCCAGAGAAAGATTTCCAGATTATAGCTCAGCTTGCCTTCCCGCATCTTCATGCGGGTGTTACGGAAAAGGGACCGGAAAGTCAGCACTTCCAGCGCCATTCTCGCAAAAACTCCCGCCTTGGTGGATGGATTGTCGATGGTGGCCTGCTTGATCCAGGGCATTGTTTTTTGCTGGCCGCAGGTGGTGGGAATCCGGAAGGGAACCGCAGACCGGGCCCAGCCCATGATCTTGCGGCATATACCCACCACGAAGACGATCAGGGCCAGGTAAGGGATTACAATCCCGAACAGCCACTTCAGCCCGATCGCAGAGCCAACCCAGGCGATCACAAACAGCCCGATAACCGCCAATAGGGAAACCAGATAATTTTTATTCATCTACCAGCACCTCACTTGCCAGCCTCGGGGAAACTCCCGCCCGGTGACTCCGCGACCTCCCAACGACCGGTGGGGATCGGCTTGGCGGGCATCCGGACGCCGGGTGGCAGAAGCCACGGTTTCAGGGTCTGCAACTTACCCAAGGCTATTTAATGAATAATAAGGACAAGGTTGAGTCACGACGGATTGTCCGCGGACTCGGCGATCAAACCAGCTCTGGCAAAAGCCCGGTAGGTACGGTTGCGCATTTCGTTGGCTTTCAGTTCGAACACCTTTTCACGGCAACCCATGAAGATGTCGAAAGCCAACAAGGCCAACTCGTCGATCCGGTCTTCCAACGCCAGTAATTCCCGTATGCTATCTGCAACGGATAACCGTTGTTGCACAAACTTCCTGATTATGGGCTTCAAATCCAGGATGAACCTGGTGGCCCGGGTGGGAGTAAATTTCTGGACGGCACGGATGCGGATTATGGGATCGAGAAAAGATATGGCCGCTTCCCTGTCAAACCCGCTTATGATCAGGTCGAAAAGGGCGGTCAACCCTGAAAAGGTGGTCTGTCCCACGGGATTGGCGAAAGGGTCTTTCTGACTTTTTAGAAATTTGGCGGTATCATCAGGGTAGGTTGACACCACCTTGTCAAACCATTGCTCGACAATGGCCTTCTTTTCATTCTGTAAACATGAGTGTATCGTCATCAGAGCGCCGATCCCGGTAAACCTCGCTGTCCAACTCACTCTAAGCGGCCTGAGCCCGCTTCCGTCCCCCTGTCCGTAAATTATAGGTTTTGCAGCTTTCTGACGAAATTCAAGTCTTCACCTATAGTAGAGATGGACGGGCATGTCAAGGCAAGATGGTCTTCTGATGTTAAGGTCCGCACGGCTCCCGGACGGTACCTTGGGGCAGGTCAACCCGGGCACCCAACAAGCCTGTGTCAGTGTTTACCGTAAACTTTTTTCCAGTTCTGGCGGCTTTTTTGTTTGGCGTCGGCAAGGGCCAGGTAAAAAGCACCTACCGCCAGCTCGGCGCAGTGGAAATGGTCATCGGGCAGGGTTTCCAAAAAATCGGCTATTTGGCGGGGGGTAATCTCCCAGGCCTTTTCCAGGGACAACCCCTCGGCCAAATGGGCCAATGCGTTGGCACAGGCGTTGGTATGCATGCAACCGTTGATCTCAAAAGATATGTTTTTAAGCGTGTTGTCCTTGATGGTCAGAAAAAATTCTACCGTATCACCGCATTGGCCCGTGTTCTTGCCATACCCGTCAGGCCGGGCTATCCTTTCCTGACGGTCGGTACGAAAGGCCATTTCCAGAAATTTGAGAGAATGTTCTTGCCAGAAGTCCTTGACTTGGTCACCCATCTTGACTGCCTCCGGGTTGCCATCCGTCCTGAGCATCTTGATGCCGGGCGGGGATCATGTTACATCATACAAGTTGCCAAGCCGATTGCCCGGACTTGTCAGGGCCCGGCGGCCTGAAGGCCCGCCTGGCGCCGGAAAAGTATATACACATTTGAAACCGATGATGCCTTTTCAAAAGGGGACGGCCTCGACCAGCCCCCCCCGACTCCAGCCGGACTTTTTGAAAAAGGCATCACCAACAGCAGCCGGGACAACCAAATGCGCGTCCTGTCCATTGTAGCCAATCTGATTCAATTGGCCGTTGTGCTGGCCATTTTCCTCTCGACCGGCTCATGCCTTGAGCCTTTGGCAACGGCAGGCTTGTTTCTATTGATGATCATCGCCTTTGTCAACCTGCTTACCCTCCTTTTTCACTATCCCTTCCAGCAGGCCGACCGGGAAGCCAGCCAGCGCCCCGGACCCATCAAGCGCCGTGACATCAGGGTTTCATATATTTTGGGTCCCCGGCCTTATCTGGATACGGGTAATCAACGTTTCGAGGTTCAGGATCTATCCGAGCAAGGTATCCGTTTTCTCGTTCATCCCGCGGCCAAGATAAAGCGCCGGGTCAAGGGACGGATTGAACTGCTGTGCGGGCAAACCATTGACATCAAGGGGGTTGTCATACGCCGCCAGGGTGACGAGATCGCCGTCGCTTTGCGGGAAGCGATACCCTATCCGGTGGTCCTGGCGGAAAAGAAATTTGTCGCCCGGGCCTGACTGCCCCTGTCAAACCACGATTCCGTATTCCGGCAACAACCGGTGCAAGACGAAGTTGCGGTGTCTCCAGGCGGCCTGGTGGAAAAGATAACCCTGGCAGCCGTCGAGCTTGCCATGATCGGCAAAATAGTACGAGATGCTGGCCGACTTGAAAAGGCGTTCATCATAATCCAGGGCCTTGTCCCCGGCCGTGACTGAAAACAGTTTTCCGCTATTGATGGCCTGTTTCCAGGCCTTTATCCGGCCCTGCTTGTCGGCTTCCTTTCTTATTATGGCCCTGAGGTGGCTTTTGATGGCGGACCACTTCTCGGGACGACCCCGGCCGTAAGCAGGATGATCCTGGCACAAACGGACGAAGAAGTCGAAAAGTTCCCGGCAGGCCTCCAGGTAATCGGCAGGGTTGTTACGTTTTACCACCTGGCCGTTTTCATGGGCATAGCGCCAGACCAGGTACGGCCTGTCCGGGTAGGTGGCCACCGCCGCGTGGCCTACCGGCATTACTTCACCGGCACTGCCAATCAGGCGGGTCTTGAAATCTTCGAACTTGGCCTCGATATAGGCGATTATCTTCTTGGAACGAACATTGATTTCCACCGTGTCGTTGCGGACCCGGTTCCAGTCGCGCTGAAGGCCTATGAAACCGTAATGGGCAAAGGTGTCGGCATAGACATGGCAGGCGATGCCGATCATCAACGGTCCCATGGGCTGATCTGCCAGGGAGAGGGCGTTTTCCATCATCCTGCGGGCCGGAGCGCTGTTTTTCCGGCAGACCATCTTCTCGGTAAAACTGCCCCCGGCCGGCTCGTTGCCCGGCAGGAAATGAAACGGTACCCAGACCTTCCACTGGTCTCCCGGCAGGCAGTTTTTCCAATCCAGGGGCTTGTGGGAAGTCATGGTGGGAACGACGGCATTCTGGTTTTCAAGCACTATGGCTTCATCGTCGATGGCATCGTCCACGAACTGTGAGGCGGTGGCGATAACCAGGGCCGAGTCTGGTTTCAGGCCCGCTGCCCTTGCAAGGGCATAGACTCCGTAAAAATGCATGTCAATTTGCATAATGTCCTCTCTTTCAGCGGATATGTTCAAGACTCCATGGTCCGAACCAGATTGTTCCAGATGCAGGTTGCATATAAGGTTGGAGCGTGATCCTTGAGACCATCGGGTACAAAGGCCTTGAAACCTTTGCGCAGTTTGCCGATGGCGTTAAATGATGTCTGCAGGTGCCCCTGAACTGTATCCAGCCATCGCTGCCAGCGTTCGACGTCGTCATGGAGCAAGCCCTGATGGTCAATGTACCGCAGCTGCCCGACATGGCGATAAGGCAGGGGCGGAACTTGTGTGACAATATCGTTGTTGTTGACAAAACGGTAAGTCGGGACGAAAAAATCGCGCTTGAAAGATTCGTCTCCCACCCTTGGGGAGCCGAAAGTATAGAGGCCGCCGACGGCCCCGAAACGGTCGGCGGCCAGGGTAGCCAAGGCTGCTCCCAGGCTGTGGCCGCATAACCATATTTTCAGACCCCGCCCTGCGATTTCTTCCAGCTTCCGGACAAGCGGCGCCCATACCTCGTCAAGGGCTTCCATGAAGCCGCGATGAACCTTACCACCCTGGCCCGATTCGGTGAGCCGGACGTCGAAGTCGGCCCTGATGTCGGCAACTATGTTGGCATAATCGTCGCGGTCCCGGCGCTTACCGGTTTCCGTGCCCCTGAAGGCGACGATGGAAAAACGGTCGCCGGCCGCCAGGTAACACTGGGTGCTGGGGCCACTGAAAAATTCGACCTCCGGCAGGCCGGCGGCTGCAAACTTGGCCCTGGCATGCTCCGGCTCACTGTATGCCAGGGTCGCTGCCTCGCAAAGCCACCAGGCGTTTACTAGATCGAAGACCACCGCCTCCGGCCTGAAAGGCACTTTTTTGCAGTCCTTGAAAAAAGGGTAATCATCGTAGGGAGGAATGATATTGGTCCAGGTTATCTCAGGCAAGGGGCGCTGTTCAAGCATCCTGATACTCCTTTGCGGCTGTAAGGTACCAAAAAGCGGGGGATCGATTTTTTCCTGATAAAATCTTGTTCGAAGACGGCCGTTTTTTTCTAACGGGTCGAATTTCCGGCCATCTGTTCATGCCGGAAGAGGGGCGGTCTTCCAAGATCCTGCCCTTCAAAAAGGCAGACTTTATGAAGACGTTTTGAGACTATCACAGCAACCCGGCCATGGTCAAATTCGGACCCTGAAATTCAGCTCCTATCCTACCCTCGGGCCTTGAAAAAGAATCCGGGTGCAGCCGCAACTAACGGGTCTGAGCTTACTTTATCGGCGGGTGAATTCGCGCATCACCACGGTGGCATAGGCCCCGGAGGGCAGGGTGAATTCGAACCAGAGTCCTTCCGGGTCCGGCTCGATCCGGATCCTTTCCGGGAAGATGATCGCCGGCCGCCGGGAACCGCGGGAGCGCAGTTGCCTGAAAATTTCGGGTTCAATCCCGAGGGCGGCCGGAATTTCTGTTTCCAGCCTTCCGGCCGCCTGCCTGGCGGCCATCATCTTTCGTCCGTAAATCGGCCCGGTGTAAACGATTTGATGTCTTTCAAACCTCTGGTTGGCCTCGGCCGCGTCCTGAACCACGAAGATGCCGCCGGTATCCGTCTTGCGGGCCACGTCACCGGCCAGAATTTTGAAAAGATTCCCCTGCCGCCGGCGGGTCACAAGGTAGGTATTGAAAAGCAGGGACTGGAACACCGAAACCATGAAACGATCCGGCCTGCGCTTCCCGGAGCCTTCCAGCACCAGCCTGACGGATCGTTCGATGTTGGCCCCTTTATGACCGAAGCGCTGGGGACCGTAATAGTTGGGAAGCCCTTTTTCAACCAAGGTTCCGGCGATCAGGCGAGCTGCCGGAAGGGCGGCGGCGGTGACACCGCTCAACAGGATCCGGAATCGATTTGCGGCCACATGGCCTGTCTTGATTTTATTCGTATGGCGATCGACGGACAGGATTTCAATGGGCAGTCCGGCAAGCGCTTTTTCTATCGCCTTGGCAGGGATCCGTGCCCCTGTCTCCAGAGAAAAGGTCTGGGTGGCGATGGCGGTTTTGTCTTTCCGGCCGCCGAAGCCGACCCTGGAGGCCGCAATGCCCGCGGCCCGGGCCAACCGGCGGGCAACATCCAAGGTGTTGAGCCCCTTGCGCCGGACAGTTACGTACAAGTGATCGCCCCTGCCGCAGGCCTCATACGGCAAAATCTCTTCCACCTGGAAATGATCCGGCTCGGCCTTTATCCTTCCACCCACACCATCCGGTCCGGCAAAGACGTAGGGCAGGTCTTCCATTTCCCTGCGCAAACGATCTGCAAGCAACCTGGTGTCCAAATTCATCGGCTTCCTCCCGGAGCCTGTCCCCTCTTTGCCCGGGCACCCTTAACACAGGCTGTTGAAAAACTATTACGCTTGGCCATAGGGCGTTAGAATCCTCCTCAAAAGGCTCATTTATTACCGTACATCTGCCTACCCTCGGCCTCGCATCTTCGCCAAACCAGCCGGCTGCATAATCCGGGTTGAAATTTAAAATTGCCCGTCAACGTTCATCTAACCCCAACCCTGATCCGAAGTCCACGTCCAAATACGCAGAGACCAATTTTTGGTATTTCAAAAACCGGTCCTGTTTGTTAAAAAGCCCGGATTCGATCCGCATCCAAAGCGGGTGATTGCAGGAAAGGCAAGGGGAAATGGGAAGGAGGCCAAAATGCCTGAACACATCGCCATCGTAGCCTGCAGCGCCGAGGGAGCCGCCCTTTGCTATCGCACCATATGCGCCGAGGCTCCGGCCATCATGGGGCGGCACATGCATCCCGAGGTCTCCATGCATACATATCCACTGGGAAAATACATGGAACACATTGTGGCCGGCAACTGGGATGCCGTCGCCGACCTGATGCTCTCTTCGGCCTCCAAGCTGGCCCGGATTGGAGCCGATTTCGCCATATGTCCGGACAACACCATCCATCAAGCTTTCGAGCCGGTGGTGAAAAGATCGCCTATCGCCTGGCTGCACATAGCCGAAGCCGTTGCCCGCCAGGCACGCCAGTCGGGCTTTACCAAGCTGGGCATAACCGGCACGAAGTACCTCATGAGCGGCCCGGTTTACCCGCAGGTCCTGGAAAGCTTCGGCCTTGAATGGGCTATTCCGGATGAAGCGGATCGGGCCGGGATTGACTCGCTGATCTTCGACGAGCTGGTAAACGGGGTATTCCTGGAAAAATCACGATTGTATTTCAACCGGGTCATCGAGGGCCTCAAGCGGTCCGGCTGTGACGCGGTAGTGCTCGGCTGCACCGAGATACCACTGCTGGTGGATCCGGAAGATTGTCCCTTGCCGGTACTGGATTCAACCCGCCTCCTGGCAAGGGCGGCCCTGAAACGGGCACTGTCCCGATCCTGAAACCAGGGTTAACACCTTCTCAGGCAGGCGGATCAGGACGCGGACAGGATCCCCCGGAGGCAGGGCGGCCTATCCCATCCCTGCGCCTCCGGGCAACCTGCTCAAAGACTGCTTGCAAAATCCCTGGCCGTTTCTGCAAACCCCTTGGCCATGTTGGAAGCAAAGGTGGTAAAAAGCAACCTTTCCTTATCGATACCCAGGCCTGCAAGGCGTTTCTGGATCTCGTCGACCCGCCAGCGGGCGAAAAGGTTTCCCCTTTCCGCCTTGCAATTGCCCTCGTGACAGGCCGCCACCATTACCCCGGCGGCACCTTCCACAAAGGCCTGCATGATGAATTCAACATCCACCTTACCGGCACAGGGAACCTTGATCAGCTTCAGCCCTGGTGGCAAATCCATTCCAAAGGCGGCC
>JALVRI010000584.1 GCA_027031325.1 Desulfobacteraceae bacterium | reverse complement strand
GCTTCTTCCGGACAGTTGCCGGCCGAAGAGCCGTTGTACTCGTTGATGGTGTAAAACCAGTTGAATGGGACCAACAAGGGTCGTGAAGCGCTCAGGCTGAAGGCCCAGGTCCACTGCAATGGTAGGTCCTGGAAGATTTTTTCGGCAAGCTCGAGGTCTTCTGAATCGTCGTTGACCGACATTGCTATGGTCTTGAAATCTACGGCCTGATCGGCGACCTGGCGATAAGTTGCCTGTTTGAAATTGGAAGGATCGGCCCTGAAGCTGAAAAGGCTGTAGCGCTCGGCAAGCTCCATCACGGCGCTGGCTTCCGCCTGCTGGGGGGTGGCTCCCTTGCCCATCTGTTTACGATTGCCGATTGTAGCCACGGCGTCTTTGCCGCACCTGCTGAAGTAGACCGGTATGTCAAGGCGCCCCGAGTCGATCCTTACAGTTTCCTGGAGGATGTCCAGGTCGAGGCCGGCCAACTTGGCCCTCAGGCGCTTGACGGTTTCGGCGGGACTTATGAGCTTGTCCTGGTCATGGCGGTAGCCCTTGTGGACATCGTTCAATTCGAGCGAAAAATTTTGCATTTTGCCTCCCTCTCGATCAGGCTGGGCCGGCGGTTCGGGTGTTTGAAAAAATACGCCCGCAGCTGCTTTTGAATGAGCTAAATATGGCAAGCCGGCTTTCAAATCAATTTGTTTTTTACCAGATCGGACAGAAAACAATTTGAAGCCGAAGTCAGGGTCCATATCCGCTGGATCAAGCTGGAATTGCCGCATGCCGTGGGGATTGAAGTTTACATTGAGGCCAGGGAAGATTATACTTGGAAATATATCGTTATCAAATGGCGACAACCGCCATTTGCCTCCGCCATGGTCCTGCTTGAAGGAGGCCTGCGGATGAAAACTTCTGGCTACAAGATTCAGATCATAGATTTCGGGGGGCGACGCTTCCTTTTTGACAGACGTTTCCAGGATTATGGGGCCGTCAGGAACGAACGCCGCCGAAAGCGCGACAGGCGCAGCGGTTACGATCGCCGAAGCGTTGGCAACAACATGGAACCCTGGGACCAACTTGAGCGCAGAAAAGGTTTCAACGAGATAAGGAAGCTGATACCCGGCGCCGAGACAGGGGCTGAAAGTTAAGCCCGGATTATGCACTTCAAATGCCTACAAATTTTTCTCTATCCCGGCTAATCGGCTTCAATTTAAGAATTTGTTTTGACTCAGGGCTATTCATGGCATTCCATAGATCCCAATCTTGTTGTAAGCCTAACCAAAAATCTGCGGACATACCTAGTACACGAGATAATCTCAATGCAGTATCGGGCGTAACGCGACGCCGTCCTTTTATGATTTCGTTAAGACGTGGATATGAAACACCCAGCCGACGGGCGACTTCTGTTTGTGTAAGTCTAAGTGGCTTGATAAATTCCTCTAAAAGCATTTCGCCAGGATGAGTCGGGGGACGCTTTTTAGGAAGCCTCCTGCCAATAGCATTATTTATGGTAGTCAACGATTTCGACTTCATAGGCATGACCTTCCTTCCAAATAAAACAAATTCTGTATTGCTGGTTGATTCTGATGCTAAGTTGATTTTCTCGGTTACCTTTTAACAGGCTTAGGCATGAACAAATACATGCCAACTATGCAACAATTCAATAGTATGGAAAAATAACGCAGAAATATTGCATTTGTAAGTAATTTGCTATAGAGATAAAAAATTGTGCTTAGGATATTTTACTGCCTGGAAAGGGTGGTTTGCTTGGCGGCATCGCCACGGTGACTTGGCCATGAAGGATGCCGCCAGTTACAACAACCTGTAAAGATTGTACGGTTGAAATCATGCCCAGAACAGCCGAGATCGAGCGCAAAACCAAAGAGACCCGGATTTTTTGCCGCCTCGACCTGGATGATAGCAGCCGGGTCGATGTCGTCACCCAGATTCCTTTTTTCGACCACATGTTGACCCTCTTTGCGGTTCATGGCCGCTTCGGGCTGACATGCCGGGCCAAAGGGGACATAGAGGTCGACTTTCACCACACGGTGGAGGATGTCGGCCTGGTGATGGGGAAAGCCCTGGCCCTGGCCCTGGATGACAAAAAGGGAATCTGTCGTTACGGGCAGGCCCTGACTCCCATGGACGAAGCCCTGAGTCAGGTGGCGATAGACTTGTCCGGCAGGCCCTACCTGGTATTCAAACTTCCTCCCACGGCAAGTCCCCAAAGGCCGATGGAGGCCTCCCTTGTCAAGGAATTTTTGAAATCGTTTTCCGTCAAAGGAGGTATGAACCTGCATATCGAAGTAAAATACGGTGAAAACTGGCATCATATTCTCGAGTCGGTTTTCAAGGGGATGGGACGAGCCCTCAAAGAGGCCGTGACCATCGACCGGAGTATCAAGGGAGTTTTGTCTTCCAAGGGAAGCCTCTGAAAAAACATTGTGCGCCTTGGCGCCGGATGACCGTTTCCAAATGCCTTTTTCTTTCGATTGTTTAAAAACCAGGTTTTACGGCATGATGCTAACCTGCCTGCTTGGGGCGGTCATGGCCGCAGGATGTACAACACCTGCAGGCAACCATCCCTCGGCACAGCCGGCGTCGGCTGAGCGCTGGAACGGGGCCAGGTTGCTAATGCTCCCCTTCATCGATGCGGCCCAGGTGATGGGGGCCGAAACCAGCGTACGCAATCCTTTTACCAAGCGGGTCTACCTGACCGGAGAACCTAACCCGGAGGCGGCGGCGCTGGTGACCGATCTCTTTTTAGATGAATTGAGACGCGTCGCCCATGTCTCGGTAAAGCTGCTGAAGTATCCCCTGCCGGGGTGGCGGAAAGGGAGGGAAAGGATTGCTCTTTTGGAACTTGCAAGGTCTTACGATGCCGATGGCATCCTGGTGGGCTACT
>JALVRI010000583.1 GCA_027031325.1 Desulfobacteraceae bacterium | reverse complement strand
CCGAGGGCGAGGTGCTCTACCTGAAACGTGCTCCCGAACCCCTGTATGAAAAGTGGAAGAAGGCCGGGGTAAGGCCGCGTAATATCGATCGCGAGGTAGTCGAGATCATGCACCGGACCCACATGGGTGTCGACCAGGACTACAAGAACCTCATGAAACAGGGGGTGCGTTGTGCCCTGGCCGATGGTTGGGGCGGATCGATGCTGGCAACCGACCTGCAGGACATCCTTTTCGGTACCCCCTACCCGTTGCAATCCGAGGCCAACCTGGGGGTTATGCGTGAAGACCATGTCAACATAGTCATTCACGGCCATGAGCCGGTGCTTTCCGAGATAATCGTGGCCGTGGCCCAGCGCAAGGACATGGTCGAATACGCCCAGAGCAAGGGTGCCAAGGGTATCCAGCTTTCCGGAATCTGTTGTACGGCCAACGAGATCCTGCAGCGCCACGGCGTTCCGCCGGCCGGTACCTTCCTGCAGCAGGAACTGGCGATCATAACCGGTGCCTGTGACGCCATGGTGGTCGACATCCAGTGTATCTTCCAGAACCTGGCCAACGTTGCTAAGTGTTTCCATACCAAGCTGATTACGACCCATCCCATCGCCAAGATGGAACAGGACAACGTCATTCACATCGAGTTCGACGAGCACCATGCCCTGGAAGATGCCGAAAAGATCGTCAAGCTGGCCATCGACAACTTTGAAAACCGCGAGGCCGAAGTGATGATTCCGCGCCATAAGGCCACCCAGATCGCCGGTTTTGGTGTCGAATCGATCCGCTACCATCTGGGCGGTACTTTCCGCGGTGATTACTTCACCCTCAACGACAACATCATCAACGGCCGTATCCGGGGTATCGCCGGGGTCGTGGGTTGCAACAACGCCCGCAGCCGCCATAACGAGGCCCATATCACCGTGGTCAAGGAATTGATCAAAAACGACGTTATCGTCCTGACCACCGGGTGCAACGGCATCGCCTGCGCCATGGAAGGCCTGCTTACCCCTGAATCGGCCCAGGTATACTGCGGACCGGGTCTTGCGGAAGTCTGCGAGACGGTCGGTATCCCGCCGGTTCTCCATTTGGGCTCTTGCGTCGACAACAGCCGGATCCTGCTGGCGGCCACGGAGGTGGTCAAGGCCGGCGGTTTGGGCAAGGATATAAGTGACTTGCCGGCAGCCGGGTCGGCTCCCGAATGGATGAGTGAAAAAGCCATTTCCATCGGCCAGTATTTCGTGGCTTCCGGGGTGTACACGGTATTCGGCGTAACCCTGCCCACATCCGGTGCGCCGGTGTTCCACGAATATTTGACCAAGGACATGGAAAAGCTCTACGGCGGTATGTGGGACCTGGAACCCGATCCGGTGAAACACGCCCGGAAGATGATCGCCCATATCGACAGGAAACGCAAAGAGCTGGGAATCGACAGGGCCCGCGAGCGTGTCCTGATGGATATGGCCGACCGCATGGCTCTCGAGGCGTAAGCTACATAGATAAACCGAAAATCCTCAGCGAAGGAGGAACAAATGTCAAGACTTGTCGCTTTTGCCGCCATCCAGGGTGGCTACAATATCGTCTCCAAAGTTGAAGGAAAGTACAAGCGCGCTTTGGAAACTTACGACGCCGATACCAAGGTCGGCTTTCCGAATACGGCATACTATCTTCCGGTGATCTACTCCCTGCTGGGTATCAAGGTGGAAACACTGGAAGACATGCAAAAGCCCCTCGAATTTGCCCGCAAACTGTTGCCGCCCCATATCAAGGGCCGTCATCACCTGCCCTACCTGGGACCGCTCTTGGACGCGGGGATGGCCGCCATCCTGGCCTTCGAGATCGAGGAGGCCCTGCGTTACCTGGAAGACCCGGACTTTTACCTGCCGTCTGAAGAGGTGGACGAGGACGCGGGCAAGATCTGGCTGGGCGCTGCCGACGACACCATCATGCGTAAGCGGGGTGTTGAATTTGTCGACGGCTCTGCGCCCGGTTTTGCCGCCATCGTGGGCGCGGCCCCGGAACCCGAGATCGCCAAGATGATCGTGGAAGAGTACCAGCGCCGCAGTCTCTATATTTTCTGCGCTGCCAACCAGAACGGTACCACGGTCATCGAGCAATTGATGGAACTGGGCGTCCAGGTGGGCTGGAATACCCGGATCGTACCTTTCGGCCCGGATATTTCTTCGGCCGTTTTCGCCCTGGGGTTTGCCAACCGGGCCGCCATGGCTTTCGGTGGCGTCCAGCCGGGTGATTACAAGAAGATCCTCAAGTACAACAAGGATCGTATCTTCGCCTTTGTAAACGCCCTGGGCGACGTAAACGCCGAATGGGCCGCCGCGGCCGCCGGCTGTATCAACTGGGGTTTTCCCACAATCGCAGATACGGATATTCCCGAGGTCCTGCCCACCGGCATCTGTACCTATGAACACGTCGTTGCCAACGTGCCCCATGAAGAGATGGTACAAAAATCGGTGGAAGTGCGCGGCCTCAAGACTACCGTCAGTGAAATCGATATTCCGTGCGCATTCGGTCCGGCTTACGAGGGAGAGCGTGTCCGTGGGGCCGATCTTTACTGCCAGGCCGGCGGAGGCAAGACCCAGTGTACCGAGTATCTGAAACTGGCCGAGATGAACGAGATCGAAGACGGCAAGGTGACTGTCATCGGCCCGGACATTCCGGACATGAAAGAAGGCGATGTATTCCCGCTGGGCATCTTCATGCAGGTTGCCGGCCGTGAATTCCAGGAAGACTTCGAGCCCATCCTGGAACGCCAGACCCACCACCTGATCAACTATATCCAGGGGGTGATGCATATCGGCCAGCGCGATATCGCCTGGGTACGGGTAAGCAAGGCGGCGGTGGAAAAGGGTTTCACCCTCAAGGATATCGGGGTTGTGCTCCACGC
>JALVRI010000582.1 GCA_027031325.1 Desulfobacteraceae bacterium | reverse complement strand
TCGGGCGGCAGGAAGTCCAGCAATTGATCGACAGCGTCAAGGAAACCCATCCCAAGGTTGTCGAAGAATTGGTTCCCAACCAACTCAGCCTGGGAGGGGTTGTGAAAGTTCTCCAGAACCTGCTCAAAGAGCAGGTGCCTATCAGGGACTTGCTCACCATACTGGAAACCCTGGCCGATTGGGCTCCGGTTGTAAAACAGGTCGACGAGCTGACCGAGTATGTGCGCCAAGCCCTGGCCAGGACCATAACCCGCCAGTACCAGGGGCCTGACGGCGACCTGGAGGTGATAACTCTCGAGCACGGGCTGGAAAAGCAACTGGCCGACGCCATCCAGCATACCGAACAGGGAAGTTTCATGGCCATTGAGCCCCAAACCGCCCAGCAGATAATGAACGTGCTGGCGATCAAACTCGAGGCCTTTGTCCAGAAAGGGCTCCAGCCGGTGGTTCTTTGTTCGGCCCAAATCAGGCCCCACTTCAAGAAGTTGGTTGACCGTTTCATCCCCAACCTGACGGTTTTGTCCTACGAAGAAATAGCGCCCCAGGTGCAGATCAATTCAATCGGGGTCGTGGAGCTGACAGATGCAGATTAAACGATTCGAAGCCCGCAACATGTCTGAAGCGCTGAAGATGATCAAAAAGGAATTCGGCGAAGAAGCCGTGATCCTGTCTGCTCGCAACAACCGTCCCGGACGTTCTCTCTTGGGACGCCGCAAGGCCAAAGGGGTGGTGGTGACGGCGGCCATAGACCACCAGGCGGAAAGTAGTCATGGCGGCCGCGACCAGGAAGTTGAAACGACCCGGGCCCAGGCTGAAGACAGTGGTGGTTCGAGGAATTTTGCAAACCAGGATCCCGCCGGCAAAATCATCAGGCAGTTCAAGCCGATTACCCCTACAGGCCAAAGAATCTGGCAACTCAGGTCGAATTCCACGGGCCGCTTGGCTAGTGAGGACTCCATCAGCCGGCAGCTATATCAAAAACTTGTGGCCCGGGCGGTTGAAGAAAAGCTGGCCGAAACCTGGAGCCGCCAGAGCGCAAAGTTGATGGATCCGAACCTGCCGCCGGAGCGGCAATTGCACAATGCCCTGGTGCAGTTGCTGGCGGCCCAGGGAATTGTGGCCACCATGGCGACATCACGCCGGCGGAAAAAAGCAGGCCTTGCGATTATGGTGGGACCGCCTGGCTGCGGCAAGACAACCATGGTCGCGAAGCTGGCAGTCGGGCATATTCTGGCAGGTACGGGCAGCAGTGCCATGATAACACTAGATGACAAACGGGCAGGCGGGGCCTACGAACTCGAAGCATACGGACGGGCCACCGGAATCCCGGTTCTCAAAGCTTACGACGGCCGGCAATTGGAACAAAGCCTGGCACAAACTGAAGGCATCGAGCACGTCTATGTGGACACCGCCGCCATGAAGACTGCGGATTCGAAGGCTTTCGCGCGGCTCAGAAAAATGCTCGCCAAGCTGCCCTCGGCCACGATACTGCTTACCATCAGCTCCACAGCCAGGGAGGATGTCGTTGAAAAGTGGATGGAAGCCTACGGGCCGCTCGGCATCGACGGTATCGTATTGACCCACCTGGATGAAAGCGACCGGATCGGCCATATCGTCAATGTGCTGGTAAGAAAACGGCTGCCTGTAGCCTATCTCGGTGACGGTCCGGATATTGCCGGAAATGTAAGACCGGCGGACGCACAGGCGGTCGCGCGTTTACTCCTGCCTTTGCAATCCGGACCGGAGAATGTCGGCGGCCGGGAAAAAGATTCAGGCATGGAGCCATCCGAACAATATGTGGCCAACCGTAATTCGGACATCTTTCACCGCCATGACTGCAAGGCGGTAAGGCGTATAAATCAGGACAACATGGTCTTGTTCAATGACCAATCAGATGCCTTCGGGCAGGGTTTCAAGCCTTGCCGGATGTGCTGCCCCGATTTGGTCGGCAAGTTGAGATTCAGCAGAAATATGTACGCGGCAGGCGCCCGCTGAAATTCAAGCTCAGGAGCAATCGACAATGAATTTACCCAAAGGCAGTAGCGCTAAAGTTATTCAGCTCAATCCAGGAAGCCGTAAAAAAGCGCCCTTGGCGACCACCAGCCCGACGGCCGACCATCGGCAGGGTCCCCGCAGCATAGCCATAACATCCGGCAAGGGGGGAGTCGGCAAGACCAACATCGTCGCCAATCTGGGTTATTCACTTTCACGTACCGGGAAAAGCGTACTTGTTTTCGACGCGGATTTGGGCCTGGGCAACCTCGATGTCTTGCTGGGATTGGCCCCGAGACTGAATTTGTCCCATGTAATCCAGGCCGGTGCATCCCTGGAGCAGATCGTGGTCGAAGGCCCGGGGGGGATGAAGATACTACCTGCTTCTTCCGGAATACAGGAAATCACCAGTTTGAGCCTGTCGGAAAAAAACGAGCTGGGACGCCAATTGAGACGTTTCGTCAGTCGCTTCGATATCCTGCTTATCGACACGGCCGCAGGCATATCCGGCAATGTGCTCCATTTCAACATGTCCGCCGATGATGTGATGGTGGTAGTCAACCCGGAACCGACTTCGATAACCGATGCCTACGCCATGATGAAAGTACTGTCAGTGCAATACGGACTTGAAAGGTTCAACCTTTTGGTAAATGCCGCCCGCAGCGCAAGGGAGGCCGAAGAAGTATACCGGCAGCTTTGCCTGGTCACAGACAAGTTCCTGAGAATAAAGATAGATTACCTGGGCTTTGTGCCCTTCGACGAAAATGTGAAATCGGCTGTCAAAAAGCAGACCATCGTCACCGAATATCAACCCGACTCCCGGGCCAGTCGCAGTTTTGTCTCCATTGCCCGCAGGATTGCTTACCTGCAGCCGATGCTCGTTGGCGACCAATACCAGCGTAACCCGGAAAT
>JALVRI010000581.1 GCA_027031325.1 Desulfobacteraceae bacterium | reverse complement strand
GTTTCAACTTATATTCCGGGCAAAGGTTTGACCCTTGAATACCAGGGACAGATCAAGGGAACCATAACAGATCCCGAGTTTGCCAGGATGTACTACCGCTACAACGTCGGCCCCAAGGCCCGCAAGACTGTCCGCAAGGGTTTGCTTGGCAAATAGTTTCGGAGTCAGGTGATCCGGGATGGTTGTATCCGCCCCCGGGCGGGTCGGAAGTCCGTGGTATTGGCAGCCCAGGGAGAAAGGCAGGCCGGTCATAAGCGCCGGCCTGCCCGGTTAGATGCAACATGGGTGGAAGGGGTCAGAGACCCTGGCGGGCTTTTACCGGGTTTGCCTTCAGGTATTCCAGGCGATTCAAGCCGTTGATGAAAGCAAGGGCGCTGGCGGTTATGATGTCTGGATCGGCTCCCCGGCCAAGTGAAACCAGCCCGTTTTCCCGCAACCTGACGGTGACCTCGCCCTGGGCGTCGGTGCCGCCGGTAAGGGCGTTGATCGAAAAGCGCAGCAACTGGCAGTCGGCCCCTGTAAGCTGCTTGATGGTATTGTAGACCGCATCTATGGGCCCGTTGCCGTAGGCAGCCCCCTGGACGGAACGGCCGCTGATGGATATCTTGACGCTGGCCATGGGCAAAACGGTGGTGCCTGCCGATACGTGGAGATATTCCAGGGCAAAGACATCAGCCGTGCGCAGGATGCCCTCGTTGACTATGGCTTCCAGGTCTTCATCCATGACGTGTTTCTTACGATCGGCCAGGGCCTTGAATTTCTTGAATACTATCGCAAGTTCTTCTTCCGACAGGTCGTAACCCATGTCGGCCAGGTGTTCCCGCAAGGCGTGCCGCCCGGAATGCTTGCCGAGGACCAGCTTGTTGGTGGACAGGCCGATGGTTTCCGGGCGCATAATCTCGTATGTCATGGGGTTTTTAAGCATCCCGTCCTGGTGAATACCGGCCTCGTGGGCAAAGGCGTTGGCACCCACAACGGCCTTGTTGGGTTGGACGATTATTCCGGTTATCATGCTCACCAGCCGGCTGGTGGGGTAAATGAACTCGGTGTTGATGTTGGTGGCCACCGGCAAGTGGTTTGAACGGGTATGCAGGGCCATGACCACTTCTTCCAGGGAAGTATTGCCGGCCCGTTCACCTATACCGTTTATGGTTACTTCAACCTGGCGCGCTCCCGCAGAAATGGCTGCCAGGGTATTGGCCGTGGCCAGGCCGAGGTCGTTATGGCAATGGACCGACAGGACCGCCCGGCCGATGTTGGGGGTGTGGTCCATGACGTAACGCACAAGCTCGGCGAACTCGTCCGGGATGGCATAGCCCACCGTGTCGGGCAGGTTGACCGTGGTGGCACCGGCCTCTATGGCTGCTTCAAAAACCTGGCAAAGGAAGTTGGGGTCACTGCGGGAGCCGTCTTCGGCCGAAAACTCGACGTTATCGGTGAGCGCTTTGGCATGGCGGACCGCCTCGACTGCGGCTTCTATGACCTGCCGCCGGGTCATTTTCAGCTTGTAGTCCATGTGAATATCGGAAGTTGCGATGAAGGTGTGTATCCGCGGCTTGGCCGCCGTTTTCACCGCCTGCCAGGCGCGGTCGATGTCCTGCTTGTCAGTCCTTGCCAGGGCCGCCGTTTCGGTCCTTTCCAGCTTGGAGGCGATTTTGGCCACCGCCTCGAAATCACCGTCAGAGGCGGCCGGGAAACCTGCTTCCAGTACGTCGACTCCCAGTTTTTCCAGCTGGGTTGCCAGGCGCAGTTTTTCACCCGTGTTCATACTGGCCCCCGGAGATTGTTCTCCGTCACGCAGGGTTGTGTCGAAAATTTTTACTACATCAGGGTTACTCATGGTATTGATTCCTTTTTGGGCTTGGTAGGTGAATTGTTGTTCAACCCGGATTATGCCCTTCAAATGCCTGCCCTCCGCCTCGCATCTTCGGCAAACTCGCCAGCTGCAAAATCCGGGTTCAAAGATGACAGCTTGTCACAATTGCACCCCTCCAAGCATGGGCCGCGGGGAAGATGCCTTTTCCAGATTCCCCGCGGCGTGTACCTCTCCCGTTCTAGGCTTCACAGTTTTCTCCTTTCATCTCTTGGGCCATTTTGGATAGTTTGAACTGGAAACTGTCGGCCAGGGCGTGCCAGCTGGCCTCGATGATATCTTCGGAAACACCGATGGTGCTCCAGATTTCATCCTGGTCACGGGATTCGATGATAACCCGCACCCTGGCGGCAGTGCCCTCCCGGCCGTCGATCACCCGGACCTTGAAGTCCACCAGACGCATGGTGTCCAGATCGGGGTAGAACTTTCCCAGGGCCTTGCGCAAGGCGTTGTCCAGGGCCGATACCGGGCCGAAACCTTCGGCAGCGGTTATTTCCCTGGTGTCATCGACACAGATCTTGATGGTCGCGTGGGCGGTGCAAGGTTGGTCCTTATCCTTTTCGATGGTTACCCTGAAAGATTCCAGTTCGAAAAGGGGCTTGAACTGTTCGGTGAACTTTTCCATCAGGATTTTCAATGATCCGTCGGCAACGTCGAACTGGTAGCCGGCCTGTTCGAGGGCCTTGATTTCGGAAACGATTCTCCGGCTGTCGTAACCGTTGCCTCCAAGCTCGACTCCCAGCTCCCTTGCCTTGTAGATTACGTTGCTCTTGCCGGACATGTCCGATACCAGGACCCGCCGCTTGTTGCCCACCAGGGCCGGATCCATGTGCTCATAAGCCCTGGGAGTCTTCATGACCGCGCTTACATGGATGCCACCTTTGTGGGCAAAGGCGCTTTTCCCCACGAAAGGACGGTTGTTGAGGGGGATCATGTTGGCGGTCTCACTTACAAAACGCGAAACGTACTTGAGGTTTTTCAATTTTTCCGGCTCTATACATGAACGGTTCATTTTGAGGGCCAGGATGGGGA
>JALVRI010000580.1 GCA_027031325.1 Desulfobacteraceae bacterium | reverse complement strand
CGGCCTGACAATTGGCGGTAAAATTCGTAGGCCTCGATTTCGCCATCGATGGCCGCGTTCAGGATTGATACGTAGCGGGATTTGTCCATGGGTTTTCCTTTCCTTTCGTTTTTAACAGCCTGCCGGTCATCCACTGGGCCGGTCAAGCTATCCGGCCGTGTACCAGCACGGTTTGCAGCCCTCCGTGAAAGATTTTATGCTGACTGAAGGTGCGCTTTTTGAAAAATTTCACCCCTTGGCGGGAAGTCAGCAGGGCCAGGTGCCATCCCGTCCAATGGTTTCGGATATATTTTCTCATCCGCTCATAGAGCTTTTCAAGGTTTTCTTGCCGCCCCAGCCTGCGCCCGTAAGGCGGGTTGATTACTAACCAGCCCCACTTCGACGGTGGTTTGAGACGGAAGAAATCGGCTTGCCGGACCGAAACGGCATCGTCCAGGCCGTGCAATGCCAGGCTCTCGGCCAGGTGCTCCACAAGCCGCGGGTCCAGGTCCGAGGCGTGGATGATCGGGCGGGGGAATTGAACCCTGGATTGCAACGATTTTTTTCTGAGGTGATTCCATTGACGGGGCCGGAAGGCCGGCCAATGGAAAAATGCAAATTCCCTGTACCAGCCCGGGGGTATGTTCTTGGAGGCCATGGCGGCTTCCAGGCTGAAGGTGCCGCTGCCGCACATCGGATCCACCAGGGTGGTACCGGGGCGCCACCCGGCAAGGGCCAGTACGGCTGCGGCCGTGGTTTCCCGCAGGGGAGCGGCCGCGGCGTGCCGTTTGAGCCCGCGTTTGAAAAGGGGCTCTCCACTGCTGTCCAGCGAGAGGGTCAGGCGGTCTCTGTCCAGCCGGGCGTAAACCGTCAAGACGGCCGGAGCCCGCGGATCGGAGGGACTTCCGATCCTGGAAGCAATGCTTTCGCCAATCCGCCCGGCCACGGCTTCGGAATGGTAAAGCCGCGACTTGTGGCAGCTTGCCTTGACCTTGAAGGCCGCGGCCGGAGGTAGGTAGAGTTCCCAGGCGATGGCGGACAATTTTTTTTCGAGGACGCTAAAGCCGGTGGCCTTGAAGGCTTTGATCCGCATCAGGACCCTGACGGCGAAGCTGCAGTGAAGGTTGACCAGGTAACAATCGGTCAGGCGTCCGCTAAACTCGATTCCCCCAGTGACCCTTGCCGCCCGTGCAGCAGGCAACAGGCGGCGGATTTGGCCCAGGCAAAGGTTTTCCAGGCCGGGGTTGCTTACGGCAAAAAAAGCATGCTCCCTGGCGGCCACCTGGCGCTTGATACGGCGTAGCAGGGATTTGGGATAATCGGCGGCCGTCTGGCTGCATCCCCGGATGATGCCCGGCGACTTCACCTGGAGACAACCGGGTGTCTGCCGGGGCCTTGGATTGATTGATGGGATGGGCATGGTTTCCTAAACGATAAAAGGGCTTGTCAACAAAGAGGTTAAATAATAAGTTTGCCCCTGGCATTTGTGGTTGCGACCTTACCGGGCATCTTGGATCTTTCACCCTGGAACCTTGCGCCCTTTTTGCATTAACTTGCTGCCTAACCTGGCGGTTGTCAAGCCGACGTAGAGTCTATGACCCTAGTGTTGATTGAGCATAGCCCCCTTGAAGAACGTTTGCTGGAAGAAAAGCTGGGCCACATCTGCACCAGGTTGCTGGCAGGCCGCAATTTGCGCTCCGCCAACGTCGTGATCAAGCCCCATCTGCACATGGCAGTCCCGGCCGCTGAGGCCGTAAACACCCACCCCCTCGTGGTGCGCGCCGTGGCCCGCTGGTGCCTCCAACAGGGTGCCCGTGTCCGGATTGCCGACTACCCTGTTTACGATTCGGTCGATACCATAGCCCGCAAGGGTGGCTACGTGGATGCCCTGGCCGACCTGGACATGGAGCTAAAGACTTTCCTGGCCACCGAGAAGGTGGATTTGGGGCCGCCTTTCGGGACCAAGAACATTGCCAGGGAAGCCGTCAGGGCCGACCTGGTGATCAACTTGCCGAAACTAAAGACCGATACGCTTCAAGGCCTGCGGATGGGGGTAGCCAACCTGATAGGTTGCCTTCCGCCCGAAGACCAGATAAGTTGTCTGGCAGAGACGGCCTTTGACCGCCGGGCCTGGGCCGATTTGCTGCTGGCCGTTTGCCGCAAGATCAGGCCTGCCCTGACCATCGTCGATGGGGTGGTTGCCCTTGAGGGCCACGGCCCGGGAGTTGCCGGAAAGGGACGCCGCCTGCAACTGCTGGTGGCGGGCACAAACACATACGCGGTCGACAAGACGACGGCAACCCTGGTGGGCTTCGATCCGGGGGGATTGATGATCTGCCGCCGGGCAAGGGAAAAGGGGGACTTCGACGGCAAGGTACGGGCCAGCGGGAATTTCAGCATTGCCGCCGATTTTAAACCGCCGCCGGCCGACCTGGCGGCAGGTGCGGGGCAGCGGTCGCTGCGTGAGAAGAAATACTTTCTCCAAAGGCCGGTTGCCGACAACCGGCGTTGCAAGCTTTGCAGCGCCTGCTGGCAAACCTGCCCGGCCGGGGCCATCGCTTTCAGCACCAAGGGTATCCGGATCGACGCCGGCAAGTGCATCCGGTGCTACCAGTGTTTCGGCCTCTGTCCCCATGGGGCGATTGCAATCAAGATACCCCTGGCCGGACGGCTGAAGATGAAATGACCGGGCGCCAAGGGGCCTTGAACCCGGATTTTGGGGCTGGCGAGTTTGGCGAAGATGCGAGGCAAAGGGCGGGCAGACCTGCTCTTTCTCAGGTATTTGAAGTGCATAATCCGGGATGAAACTTTGAACCGACGGCCTTGGAAAAGAACTATACTTTGATGGTGGCCGATTGATCGCAGGGCCAGGAAGGAAGGAGAAAAATGGCTGGTATCAACAAGGTGATTATCGTGGGAAGACTGGGA
>JALVRI010000579.1 GCA_027031325.1 Desulfobacteraceae bacterium | reverse complement strand
ATTCGATGCGTAAAGAAAAACTGGCGGCCCTTGCCAGGTTCAAGACCACCAAGTCCGGGGACAAGTGGATCAGCCTCGACGACTACCTGAAGAACATGCCTTCCGACCAGAAGGCGATATATTACATTACCGGGGATGATCTTACCTCCCTGCTGAACAGCCCTCACCTTGAACGGCTCAAGGCAAAAGACTACGAGGTCCTGCTGATGACCGATCCGGTGGACGAGTGGGTGGTCCAGGCCTTGACCGAGTACGAGGGGAAACCCCTGAAGAGTGCTGAAAAGGGAGATCTCGAGCTGGGCCGGGAAGAAAAGGAGGCTGCCGAGCAATACAAGGCTCTTTTTGCTTTCATCAAGAGCCAGTTGGCCGAAAAGGTCAAGGATGTCAAGCCTTCGGTGCGCCTTGAAGACTCTGTGGCTTGTCTGTCCGGTGATGAGCACGACATGAGCGCCTACATGGAAAAGATTTTGAAAGCTTCCGGACAGGATACCCCTGCCGTAAAGCGGGTCCTGGAACTCAACGTCCGCCACCCGGTCATCGCCATGATAAATTCATTGTACGAAAATGATCGCAATGATGAAAAACTGAAGCAGTACATTCACCTGCTTTACGATGTCGCCCTGATCGCCGAAGGGGGCAAGCTTGAAAACCCCTCGCGTTTTTCCCGCCTGGTGGGGGATATGATGGCAACTGCGCTTAGCACCTCCTGAAAATTTTATTATTCAGAAACCGGGGCCTGTTCAAATACCCGCTTGCAGTGACATGGCCGCAGCGGGGTTTGGCGGGCCTTGTTTTTTATGCCGCCGGTTGCCGGTTCGGTCGATCGCCCAGGTGTCGGCAATCGGGATGGCCGGCCGGTTTTGATTGACAAAACAGGGCCTGCCAAATAAAAAATAAACCTTTAGGTAAAATTATGCATGCCTTTTTATCCGTTGCCTTTAAACCCGGATTATGCACCTCAAATACCTGAGAAAAATTAATGTCATTGAATTATTACATAATTGGCATGTATTTTTTCCGCACGTACCTTTACCCGAAAGGTGAAGTTCAATCCGTGACAAATCCTCAGGCATTTGGAGCCGCAAGGGGCTGGCGAGTTTACCGAATCTGCTTTGTTGGCGGGCAGTTGAAGTACTAGAGTAGGTCTGCCTGCCCTCCGCCTCGCATCTTCGGCAAACTGGCAAGCTGCAAAATCCGGGTTAAATCCTTGTAAGATTGCTCAGATGCCGGGAGCCAAGAATGATTTCCCTGAGCGAACGCTTGTTTCATCCATACTCAATTGTTTTACTGCTGGCCACAGTCGGCAGCCTGGCGCTTGCAATTTATGTCCTGCGTTTCAAAGCGACCCTGGGGACAAGATCTTTTGTTAGCCTGATGACGGGGGTGGCCCTTTGGTCCCTGGTTCATGTTTGTGAAATCATATCAACTTCTCCGGAAACAGCTCTGTTTTTTTACCGGCTCCAGTTTGTGGCCATCGTTACGGTGCCGGTATCCTGGCTTCTGTTCGGACTGTACTACGCCAACCGCATTCAAACCATATCGGCATGGAGACTTTCCCTGTTGATGATTGTTCCGGTTGCGACCGTCGTAATGGCCTTTACTGACAACCGGCATCATCTTTTCCTGGACAAGATCGACTGGATTCAGCAGGGGCCCTTCCTGCTTATAGACCAGAGTTTCGGCCCCTGGTTTTGGGTTCATACGGCTTATTCTTACATTCTGCTTTCGGTGGGCACTTTCTTTCTGGTGGTATCGCTGATCTACGCTCCCTATCCTTACAGGGGACAGGCGGCGACGATCCTGATCGGCTCCCTGGTCCCCTGGTTTTGCAATTCCCTCTACATCTTCAATATCAGTCCCCTTGGCTGTTTCGACCTGACTCCCATCGGTTTTCCGGTGGCCGGGGCGGCTTTTCTGTGGGGTATTCTTAGATTCAAGCTTCTGGATATCGTTCCCATCGCCAGGGATATCGTCCTGGAGAACATGCGCGATGCGGTCATGGTCACCGATAGTTATTTTCGCCTGGTGCACCTGAATGCCGCTGCCGGGGATCTTTTTGTAGAAGTTGAGCACAGCTTGATCGGCAGCCGGATATCGGATCTGGTCCCCGGCTGGCAGGAGTTTGAACCCTACTTGGACAAAGCGGTGGTCGACAGGCAGATAGAATGGACGATTTCCGGGGCCGTACAGGTTTTCGATGCAAGGTTGTCGCGGGTTGAAGCAGGAGGCAAGCACCTGGGCTTTTGCCTGATCCTCAGGGACGTTACTTCTGCCAGGGCGGCCGAGAGCAGGCTCAAGGCCAACCAGCAGAAATTCAGGTCATTGAGCGAGAATGCGCCGGTGGTGATCTTTACCCTCGACGCCGATGGCCTGTTTACCTATGTCAACCCGGCCTGGGAAAACCTGCTGGGATACCAGCGCCACGGCGTACTGGGCAAAGGCTTGCTCGAATTCGTGGCCGAAGACTACCGCACCTCCTGCACCGGCTTGCTGGATGATGTTTGCCGGCAGCGCCAGGCCATCAGCGGAGTATCTATTCAAATGGTCCGGGTCGATGGAGCCCGGAGGTTGTTTACCCTTAGCCTTGCGCCCATCGAGTCCGGCGAAGACAGATGTGAAGCCATGGTGGGCATAGCCGAGGATGTGACCGAAGAACGGCGGCTGGAATTGCAGTTGTTCCAGGCCCAGAAAATGGAGGCAATCGGAACCCTGGCAGGCGGTATAGCACATGATTTTAACAACTTGCTGATGGGCATCCAGGCCAATATTTCCCTGTTGAGCCTTGACCTGGAAAAAATGCCCAAATCCCTTGAAAAACTGGCCCGCATTGAAGAACAGATACTCAGCGGCGCCTCACTTACACGCCAGTTGCTGGGCTACGCCCGCAAGGGTAAGTACCGCTTGGCAC
>JALVRI010000578.1 GCA_027031325.1 Desulfobacteraceae bacterium | reverse complement strand
AAGAATCGAAGTAAAGGACCTTTTCCATGTTCTTCAGGGTCAGGTCCAGAAGGTTACCTATCTTGCTGGGCAGGCTCTTTAGAAACCAGATGTGGGAGATGGGCGAAGCCAGCTCGATATGCCCCATTCGCTCGCGACGCACCTTGGACTGGATCACTTCCACCCCGCATTTTTCGCAAATAACACCACGGTGTTTCATCCGCTTGTATTTACCGCAGTTACACTCGTAGTCCTTGGTGGGTCCGAAGATCTTTGCACAGAACAGTCCGTCTCTTTCCGGCTTGAAGGTCCGGTAATTGATGGTCTCCGGTTTTTTGATCTCGCCGTAGGACCATTGCCTGATCTGTTCCGAAGATGCCAGAGCAAGCCTGACGCCCACATATTGACGCGGATCGGTAGGTTTGGCGAAAAAATCGTACAGTGTTTCCATATTTTTTTCCTTCCGGAAAAGGGGCCTGTACAAAAGGCCGGTCCCTGTTTGGTTTACGAAAGGTCTTTTTCTTCCAGCAAGGTAACATCAAGTCCCAGGGCTTGAAGCTCCTTGGTCAGAACCTTGAAAGATTCCGGCAATCCGGGTTCAAGCACGTTCTGGCCCTTGACGATCTTTTCGTACATGCGGGTACGGCCGGCCATATCGTCTGACTTGACCGTCAAAAACTCCTGGAGCGCATGCGCCGCGCCGTAAGCTTCCATGGCCCACACCTCCATTTCACCCAGGCGCTGGCCGCCGAACTGGGCCTTGCCTCCCAGGGGCTGCTGGGTAACTAGGGAATAAGGACCGATGGACCGGGCGTGAATCTTGTCATCGACCAAATGGTGCAGTTTCAGCATGTACATGGTCCCCACGGTGACCTTGCCGTGGAAAGGCTCACCGGTATGGCCGCTGTAAAGGGTAGCCTGGCCGCTGGTCTCCAGTCCCGCTTCGGCCAGCAATCCCTTTATCTCTTCTTCCTTGGCACCGTCGAACACCGGAGTTGCCATGTGCAGCCCATCCCTGTACTGCCTGGCCAGCTCCACAAGATCGCGCTCATCCATCTTCTTGATCATGGAGCTTGTCTCGGAATCGCTGAATATCCTTGTCAACTTCCGGCGCAGCTCCTTGAGTTTGTTTTCCTCGAGCATGCGGTTTATCTGGTCGCCAAGTCCCTTGGCTGCCCGGCCCAGGTGAATCTCGAGGATCTGGCCGACGTTCATCCGGCTGGGAACCCCCAGGGGATTGAGCACCATGTCCACCGGTGTCCCATCGGCAAAGTAGGGCATGTCTTCCATGGGCAAAATCCGCGAGACGACACCCTTGTTTCCATGCCGTCCGGCCATTTTGTCGCCTACGGAAAGTTTTCGTTTCATGGCAACATAAACCTTGACCATCTTGATCACACCCGGCGGCAGCTCATCGCCACGCTCAAAGCGACTTATCTGGTGCTCAAATTCCCGGCGGCAACGGTCGCATTCCTGGCGGTATTTTTCCAGCAGGTCATGCATCCTTTCTGTCAGTTGGGCATCTTCCAGGACGATGGCCTCCATCTGGGCCATTGGAACTTGCGCCAGGCTCTCGGCCGTAATTTCGGTTCCCTTGGCAAGCAGCACCTTCTTGCCCTTCTTGACCGCCGCAGCAACCTTCTGTCCTTTCAAAATGTCAAGCAGCTGTTCCCGCACCACCATTTCAGTTATCTTGAGCCGGTCGTCACGGTCTTTTTCCATGCCGGCAATCTCGGCAGCCTCGATCTGCTGGGTGCGTTCGTCCTTTTCCGTGCCCCGGCGCGAAAACACCTTGGCATCGATAACGATACCCTCGACTCCCGGGGGGACCCTGAGGGAAGTATCCTTGACATCACCGGCCTTTTCTCCAAAGATCGCCCTGAGCAGCTTCTCTTCGGGCGAAAGCTGGGTCTCACCCTTGGGGGTAATCTTGCCCACCAGGATATCACCCTGCTTCACCTCGGCTCCCAAGCGAATTATACCGCTGTCATCCAGATTCTTGAGGGCCTCCTCACCAACGTTGGGAATATCTCTGGTTATCTCTTCCTTGCCAAGCTTGGTATCACGCGCGACGACTTCAAATTCTTCAATGTGGACCGATGTGTATACTCCATCGCGTACCAGCCGTTCGCTAACCAGGATCGAATCTTCAAAGTTGTAGCCGCCCCAGGGCATGAAGGCCACGGTTACATTTTTTCCAAGGGCCAGCTCTCCCTGATCGGTAGCAGGACCGTCGGCAATCACCTGGCCGGCGTACACCTTCTGTCCCCTGCGGACTATGGGCCTTTGGTTGAAACAGGTGTTCTGGTTAGAACGAACAAATTTTGATAAGTTATAGATGGTTACGTGCCGATCGTTGCCATCGTCGGCAGGATCGTGCCTGATGACTATCCGCGAGGCGTCCACGTCGACCACCACCCCGTCCCTTTCGGCTACTATTGCCACTCCGGAATCACGCGCAACCACGCCCTCGATCCCGGTACCCACCAGCGGAGCTTCGCTTTTCATCAAGGGCACGGCTTGGCGTTGCATGTTGGAACCCATCAGGGCCCGGTTGGCATCATCATTTTCAAGGAAAGGAATCAGGGAGGCCGAGACACTTACCAGCTGGTTGGGCGAAATATCCATCAACTCGATCTTGTCACGCTCGATCATCATGAACTCCCCGGCCACGCGTGACGTTACGATTTCATTTACAAAACGCCCGTTTTCCTCAAGCGGGGCATTGGCTTGGGCAATGGGATGCTCTTTTTCCTCAAAAGCGCTCAGGAAGCGCACTTCCTTGGTGGCGGTGGCTTCACGCACGACCCTATAAGGAGTTTCGATAAACCCGAAGTCGTTTACCCTTGCGTATGTACTCAAAGAGACGATGAGTCCAATGTTTGGACCTTCAGGGGTCTCAATGGGACAAATACGGCCGTAATGGGAAGGATGAACGTCACGCACCTCGAAACCAGCCCTTTCCCTGGTCAAACCACCCGGTCCCAGCGCACTGAGGCGGCGCTTGTGGGTGGTCTCGGAGAGGGGATTGGTCTGATCCATAAACTGGGAAAGCTGGCTGGTTCCGAAAAATTCTTTGACTACGGCCGACACCGGTTTGGGATTGATAAGGTCATGGGGCATCAGGGCATCTACTTCCTGGAGGCTCATCCGTTCCTTGATGGCTCTTTCCATCCGCACCAGACCGATACGATACTGGTTTTCAAGCAGCTCTCCGACCGCTCTGACACGCCGGTTTCCCAAGTGATCGATATCATCGACCATCCCTTGGGTGTCACGAAGCTCGATAAGGGTCTTGGCGGTCAGGAGGATATCTTCCTTGCGCAAGGTTCGCAGGTTGACCGGGGTGTCGATGCCAAGACGCAGGTTTATTTTCAGGCGCCCCACACCGGACAAATCGTAATACGCCGATTTGAAAAAAAGATGATCTACAAAATCCTGGGCCACTTCGGGGGTTGCGGGGTTGCCGGGGCGCATCAGGCGGTAGATCTCGATCAAGGCCTCTTCCTTGTTGTTGACCTTGTCCAGAAGCAATGTCTTGCGAATGGAGTCGCTGGTAGATATCCCGCCGATGTTCAGTATGTCGAACTCCTTGATACCGGCCTGTTTGAGTCGTTCCAGGATCTCCTCGTCGATGGTTTCGTTGGAGCCGGCGATAATCTCTTCCGTCTCCGGATCGATTATATTCTTGGCCAGCACCTTGCCGAGCAACTCGTCGGGTGCGATGGGAAATCTTTTGATACCGGCATTTTTTATCTGGCGGATGGCGCGCTGGGTAAACATGCGCCCCTTTTTGAGAATCACTTCCCCCGTTTCAGGATGGGTAACGTCGCGGGAAGCCCGTTGGCCCTTGACATGATTGGGGTCGAAGGACTTGAAAACCCGCTTGCCCTCGATGGTGATCGTATCTGTCTCGTAAAAATAGGCCAGCAAATCCTCAGTCGAATAACCAAAGGCTTTGAAAAGAGTGGTCACCGGAAACTTTCTGCGGCGGTCGATGCGGATATAGACAATGTCTTTGGGGTCTATCTCCATGTCGATCCAGGAACCCCGCACCGGTATAATACGCGAACTGTAGATAATCTTGCCACTTGAATGGGTCTTGCCCTTATCGTGGTCGAAAAAGACACCCGACGAGCGATGCAATTGGCTGACCACCACCCTTTCGGTCCCGTTGATTATAAAGGTTCCCTTGTCGGTCATAAAGGGTATGGTACCAAAGTAGATTTCCTGTTCCTTGATATCACGGATATTTGAAACCCCGGTCTCCTTGTCGACATCATAAACCACAAGCCGTACCGTTATCCGGACCGGCAGCTCGTAGGTCATTCCCCTTTGGATACACTCATCCTCACTGTGCTTGACCTCGGAAAATCGATACGAAACGAACTCCAGGGAGGCACTTCCGGTAAAATCCTTGATTGGAAATACCGATTTGAAGACAGCCTGCAACCCGATATCCTCCCGCTTTTCGGGCGGTACGTCTATCTGCAGGAACCGTCTGTAGGATTCTTTCTGCATTCCGATAAGATCCGGAATCTCGACTATCTTCTTGATCTTACCGAAATTTTTCCTGATACGCTTGTTTACCGAAAGCCTTTCCGCCATGGTATCTCCACACTTGGTTTGGGCGTTCTGCTTTTCAACCCGGACCGGCCCGCACCGATTCAGATGTTCGGGCACGGAAACGATTGGGTTAGGAAACGCGAAAATGGGATAAAAGAGCCGCGCCCTTTGCACCCCATTTCCGCAACTTGTATTATCATTGCAACATCAAATAGTTACATGACATATTGCCCTGCCGGCCGTCACTACTTGAGCTCCACTTGGGCCCCGGCCTCTTCCAGTTGGGCCTTGATCTTTTCCGCTTCTTCTTTTGAAACGCCCTCCTTGACGGCCTTGGGGGCGCTGTCGACAAGTTCCTTGGCATCCTTGAGGCCCAGGCCTGTAATAGCCCGCACCTCTTTGATGACGGCGATTTTCTTGTCACCGGGCGTGGTCAGAACCACATCGAACTCAGTCTTTTCTTCAGCCGCTTCGCCACCGGCATCACCGGGCATGGCACCTGCCATCATTGCCACCGGGGCGGCAGCCGAAACGCCGAATTTTTCTTCCAGTTCCTTTACCAGCTCAGAAAGCTCCAATACCGACATATTGGCAATAAACTCGATCACGTCTTCTTTGGTTATATCCGCCATGGTTACTTTGTCCTCCACTATTTTCACTGCTGCCTTGGATCAAGGCACGATTTTCATTCACTGTTTCAGATTAATTCAGGCCGCCTCTTTTTCCTTCTGATCCTTTATCGCCGTGAGCACGTTCAACATCCTTCTGGGCACATCGCTCAACGCAGTTACAAGCGCGCTCGGCACGGCATTCATGGCCGCCAGAACTTGAGCCAGAAGCTGTTCACGCGATGGCAGGGCCGATAAGGCCTTGATGGCGGTAAGATCCATCACCTTGCCGTTCATTACGCCGACCTTGATTTCCAGCTTTTCGTTTTCCTTGGCGAACTCCATCAAGACTTTGGCTGGAGCGACCGGGTCGTCGTAACTCAGAGCGATTGCACTGGGGCCTACGAAATTGTCTTTGATCAATTCGGCATCGGTCCCCTCTGCAGCCCGTCTCAGCAGTGTATTTTTCACCACCTGATACTCAACCTGAGACTCCCGCAGCTTGCGCCGTAAAGTGGTCATGTCGGCCACGTTCAATCCCTTGTAGTCGGTAACGATGACCACCTTGCTCTTGGCGAATCGCTCTTTCAGTGCTTCTACGATTTGTTTTTTCTCTTCAAGGTTCAATCTCTTTTCACACCTCCTTCCATCGCTGCAAAAACCGGAGGTTGCATCTGTGGCGCCGCGATGGAACGTTACGGGCGTCAGCGGGCAATAACCGTCAGGTTCCGCCCGATGCTTTTCCCCACTGTCTCGGTAGGCTGGCCCAGCCAATTATACACCCTCGGCCTATTTGCCATGGTGCACCTACGGTCTTTGACAGCTTGATCAAGTGATTGTTTTGACCCTTACCGGGCCGGTTTTGTTCCAAAACCAAGCCCTTGGTCTATACCGCTCTTACCCACTCTGAATCAATAAGGCGAATAAAGCGGCAGGTTGGCATACATAAAAAAATGCGACCGGTTCTACTTGATAAGGTCCTTGACATATGCCGTATCGATTTTTATTCCTGGCCCCATAGTCGTCGAGATTGCAATACCTTTCAGGTAGGTTCCCTTGCTGGAGGTCGGTTTCAAACGGATTATTGTTTCCAGGAATGCGGCGATGTTTTGGACTATCTTCTCAACACCAAAGGAAACCTTGCCCATGGGAGCATGCACTATCCCGGCTTTCTCGACTCTGAAATCAATCTTACCGGCCTTCAATTCCTGAACGGCCTTTGCAACATCGAAAGTCACCGTGCCGGTCTTGGCATTGGGCATCAAGCCACGGGGGCCGAGCAGACGGCCGATCTTGCCCACAGAACCCATCATATCAGGTGTGGCCACGGCCTTGTCAAACCCAAACCAGCCGCCCTTGATCTTTTCGATCAGATCGTCGTTCCCGACAAAATCAGCTCCAGCCTCCTTGGCTTCGGCTTCTTTTTCACCCTTGGCGAATACGAGCACTTTTACATCTTTACCGATACCGTTCGGCAGCACGACGGTACCCCGTACCATCTGGTCGGCATGCCTTGGATCGACTCCGAGCCTGACGGCCACATCTATCGTTTCGTCGAATTTGGCATAGGATGCCTTGATGGCCGATTCCACGGCTTCGACAAAATCGTATTTCTTCTGCCTATCGACAACGCTGATTGCCTGTCGATATTTTTTACCTCGTTTAGGCATTTTCGCAATCACTCCTTACCATCGATTTTGCGGTTCGGTAGGCGGCCGCAACGGCCTAACCATAGGCTGGACGCTTCCAAAAACCCTTACGAATTTCAAACCACTTCAATCCCCATGCTCCTTGCGGTACCGGCGATGATCCGGCAGGCCGCATCCATGTCGGTGGCGTTCAGGTCGACCATCTTTATTTTGGCGATCTCTTCCACCTGAGCCCGGGTAACCTTTCCAACCCGGTCACGCTTGGGATCACTTGCGCCCTTGGCGATCTTGGCTGCTTTTTTCAACAGTACCGATGCTGGCGGCGTCTTGGTGATAAAGGTGAACGATCTATCCTGGTAAACAGTGATAACCACCGGGATTATCATGCCGGCGTCGTTTGCCGTGCGGGCGTTGAAAGCCTTGCAGAAATCCATTATGTTTACACCGTGCTGGCCCAGGGCCGGCCCGATGGGGGGGGACGGATTAGCCTTACCCGCCTCTACCTGAAGCTTTATTTGAGCCAATACCTTTTTAGCCATTTTTTGCTCTAATCTCCTGTAAGCCTTTTAGCCTTTTACCCTCAACTACATTTTAGTAACCTGCACGAATTCCAATTCCACTGGAGTGGAACGGCCGAAAATACTCACCAGTACCTTTATCTTTCCTTTTTCCGGATTGACTTCCTGGACCGTACCGTTGAAATTGGCAAATGGACCGTCTATCACCCGGATCTCATCACCTTCTTCGAAATTGTACTTCGGCTGAGGTTTGTTTTTACCGGCTTCCATCCGTCTCAGTATACGCTCGGCTTCCTCGTCGGTGATGGGGGCAGGTTTCTCCCGGCCACCAAGGAAGCCCGTTACCTTGGCGGTGTTGTTCACGATGTGCCAAGTCTGGTCGTTCAGTTCCATCCGCACCAGTAGGTACCCGGGGTAAAACTTGCGCGAAGAAGTCTTGCGCTTACCCTTTACAAGCTCGACAACCTCTTCGGTCGGCACGATAACCTCGCCGAACTTGTCTTTATATGGAGATGCGGCGATCCGTTCCTCCAAAGCAGCCTTGACCTTGTTCTCAAAGCCGGAATAAACGTGAACGATATACCATCTTTTCTGCGCCACAGGTCGTGTCTCCTAACGAAGTACAACGCGTATCAGGCTGGACAGCCCCATATCAACCAGACCCAGAAAAAGCGAAATAATAATTACCAGGACAATGACCACCACGGTCGATCCCAGCGTCTGCTTGCGGGTGGGCCAGGTTACCTTTTTTAATTCGACCTTGACTTCTCTGAGGAACTGGGCGCTTTTCTGGATAAAATTCTTTTCCTGACTATCGGCACCCCTGGCTTTGGCCGACACCTGCGTACGCTTGGCCGCGGTAACCGGTTTGAGCTGCTTTACTTCGCCACCCTCCGACCGAGCCGCCTCGCCCACCCTGCCTTGCTTTTTCCTTTTTTTATCTGGATCCTTCTTTTTATGTAAGCGTCCCATTGTACTCCCGCTGATTCAAGCCCGCCGTTTACTCCACCAGTGAATAAGAGAGGCACACGTGCGTCGCTTGCCGGAGAAGCCCCCCCAAGCGATGGCAGGCCAGGAGGGATTCGAACCCCCAACACCCGGATTTGGAGTCCGACGCTCTACCGTTAGAGCTACTGGCCTGCATTAGACTGCTGAAAACCCCGCCAAGCCTATCAATAATCCAGCGGCGAGCTACTGACAGGGCTACTTTGTCTCCTTGTGCATAGTATGTCTCTGGCAAAACCGGCAATACTTGCTGAATTGCAGTTTGTCCGGCGTCGTGCGCTTGTTTTTCGTCGTCGTATAGTTTCTGCGCTTACACTCCGTGCAAGCAAGGGTTACGATCACTCTCACAGCCGACTCCTCTATTCGATGATTTCGCTCACCACGCCGGCGCCGACCGTCCGTCCACCTTCACGGATCGCAAAGCGCAGCTCCTTCTCCATGGCGATCGGCGTGATCAACTCAGCCTCTATGGCTACGTTGTCACCCG
>JALVRI010000577.1 GCA_027031325.1 Desulfobacteraceae bacterium | reverse complement strand
CTCCAAAGAAGGAGACTTACGGCATGAATAAGCCTTGCGATCCTTTGAGCGATGCCGGTGATCCCTTGGCAAGGGCCGCCGCACTTGTCGCTGAGGGACGGATAGAAGCCGCCTTGCGCATCTATACCAGCCTGTGCCGCCGCTTTCCAAAAGATCCGCGCATCAGGCACCTTGCCGGCCTCTGTCTCTATGAACAAGGACGTCTGCCCGAAGCCCTGGCAGAACTCAAAGCAGCCGTCAAGCTCGAACCCAATGGGGCGCTTTTCAAGCGTTCCCTGGCCGACTGCCTGTCGGCCATGCAAAGGACCCGGGAGGCAATCGGCCTCTACCGCGAGGCAGCCTGCAGCGGGCTCGAAAACGATCCCGACCTGCTGCTTGGACTTGGCAACGCCCTTTCCGCCTGCGGTCGTACCGCCGAAGCCCGGGACTGTTATCTGAGGATAATCGACCAAGACCCGGGTAACAAGCAGGCCCTCAACAATCTCGGCAGACTATTGCAGACTTGCGGTCAAGCCGAGGCCGCCATCACGTTCTACAGGCGGGCCGTCAGTCATGATCCCCAATACCCGGCGGCTCGCTTCAACCTGGCAACGGCCCTGCTTCTTTGCGGAAACTACCGGGATGGATGGCGGGAATACGAATGGCGTTTTGCCTGCCATGGAAGCTCGCTTTACCCTCACCGCCTCCAGGCTCCACGCTGGGACGGAAGACCTTTCGGCGGCAGGCTGCTGGTTCATGCCGAGCAGGGCTACGGCGACATGCTCTTTTTCGCACGCTACCTGCCCCGGGCCGCAAAGCTTGCCGGCACCCTCGTCCTGGAGGCCCACCAACCCCTGCTGCGTCTGCTTTCAAGGATGAAAGGCGTCGATGAGACCGTGGTCTTCAACCCTGACCAGCCTCCGGCCGGGCGCTACGACTACCAGGTGCCCATCGGCAGCCTGCCCCTGGTGCTTGGAAAATTCGATCCGCCCGGTACAGACCAGCTGCCTTATCTCCAGGCCGATTCCGAACGCATACGATTCTGGTCGCACAAATTTTCAGACAACTCAAAATTGAAAATCGGGCTCGTATGGTCCGGAAGCGGACTAGACCCCCGCCGCGACATGCGACCTTCCCTGCTTGCCCCCTTGACCAGGCTGCAAGACGTGGAATTCTACAGCCTTCAAAAAGGCCCGGCCGCAGCCTTGGAGCATAGCCCCTCTCTCAAGGCGCGGATCATACCCCTGGGCGCGCTGATCAGGGATTTTGAAGACACCGCCGCCATCTGCGCCAACCTCGACCTGTTGATAACCGTGGATACCGCCGTCGCCCACCTGGCCGGGGCCATGGGATGCCCGGTATGGGTGCTTCTTCCCAAGGCACCTGATTGGCGCTGGCAGCTTGCTGGAGAGTCCTGCTCCTGGTATCCGCATACCACCTGCCTGCGACAGGAATCGGAAGGTGACTGGAACCCGGTTGTTGAAAAGGTGGCCGAAAGGCTTGCCGGCCTGGTTTCCGGATCACAGCCCCGGACGGCCCCGCGAAGTTTCAAGCCCGAGGTGGAAGCCGAAAGGCTTTTTGCCAGGGCCGCCAGGCAGATCGGTTCAGCCAACTACCACGAGGCGGTCGTTCTCCTCCAAAAGGTACTCCAACTGAAACCCGATACCGGCCAGGCCTGGTACAACCTGGGCTATGCCTGGCAGGCTCTTGGCAAGCTGGAACAGGCCCAAAAGGCTTATGCCCGGGCCTGCCGCCTGGAGCCCGATTTTCCATCAGCCCACGTCAACCGTGCAACAGTCCTGATGGAACTGGGCGATTTTGACAAAGCTCGCCAATGTTTGCAGCACGCCTTGAGGATCGACCCTTCCAGGGCCGATGCCCATTACAACCTGGGCAACCTCTTTCTTCAAAGGGGCCTTTACCGCGAAGCGAGCGATCATTTCCGGCAAGCCGGCATGATCGATCCCCTCCATTTCCGGGCCTGGGGCAACCTGGGTCGGGTTTGCCATGAAACCGGACAATACCTGGAGGCTGAAAAATACTACAAAATGGCCCTGGCCATAAACCCGGAATACGCCGAGGCTCATCTCAACCTGGCAGTACTTCTTCTTTTGCAGGGCAGGTTCGCGCCCGGATGGAAGCACTATGCCTGGCGTTTCAGGATCGGGGACTGGAAAAAAGTCTATCCCCACCGCCTGAAAACTCCTTGTTGGGATGGATCGGCCCTGGAGGGGCGTAGCATCCTGGTCCACAGCGAGCAGGGAATCGGTGACTGTCTCCAGTTTGTCCGCTACCTGCCCCTGGTCAAGCAAAGGGGTGGACGGATCGTCTTCGAATCCCGCAAGTCACTTGCTTCTTTGCTCAAGCCCCTGCCGTTCATCGATCGTCTTTGCATCCTGGACCCCGGCGCTTCCAACGAAGAAGGGGTCGACTGCCACATCGGCCTTGCCGGCCTGCCTGCAATCTTCAGCCCGACGCCGCAAACCATCCCGGCGCAGGTACCCTACCTGTTTGCCGATCATGCCAAGATCGATACCTGGAAAAGGCGCCTGCCGGGATCTGTTCCCCGGGTCGGGATCGTCTGGGGGGGCAACGCCACCTACCGTCAACGTTCCCTGGCCCTGGCAGAACTGCTGCCGGCATTGAAGCCCTTTGCCGGAATCACCTTCATCGGCCTTCAGAAAGGTCCGGCCGCCGGTCAGGCTGATGGCAACCAAATTCTGGCCTCCAACCTGGGGGAAGAACTGGAAGATTTTTCCGACACGGCGGCCGTGGTCCATTGCCTCGACCTGGTCATAAGCATCGATACGGCCGTAGCCCATCTTGCCGGGGCCATGGGCAAGCCGGTCTGGGTACTTCTGCCCAGGTTTGCAGATTGGCGCTGGGGGACAGACGGCCGGAAGAGCCCATGGTATCCAAGCATGCGCCTTTTCAG
>JALVRI010000576.1 GCA_027031325.1 Desulfobacteraceae bacterium | reverse complement strand
CCTCAAGTATTTTGGTGGGATCGCCCTCGAACAGTTCCCTGAACCTGGACCTGAGAAAAGCCGGAATGAAGGCCGCCGTCTTTTCAATTCCGCTTATGGCAAGGCCTTCAATTGATCCCGGCCTGCAACGGGCGATCTCGTTCAAGGGGCCGTGGCCAAATCCGACTTCCAGGATGGAAGACGGCTGCCGGCTTTTCACCAGCTCGGCGATGTTCGGTAACCGGCCATCCGGATAAGCTTCCATACTCTTCTCCTTGCCCGGGCCAGGGCCTGCCGCAGGATATTTGCACCGCCCAAGAAGTGGCCCTGCCAGCTGTTGCTCAACAATAATCGCCCCTCCGGAAACGGGCCTCTTCAGCCATGACGGTAGCCATGGCCTCATGGACCAGGTCATTCAAGCCCGGTTCCAACAGCCGGGCAGCCGAAAGTTCTTGCAGGCTTCGAACTTCACCCTTGACCTCCTCCAGCAGGGCCGAGGCCTCCTTCAGGCTTGTCCCGGCAGATGCAAGGCAACGGCGGTAGCGTTCGAGCCCTTCCAGGGTTCTGTCAAGAGCGTCCAGGGCCTCTGCGGCCGGGGGACGTCCAGGCAAGCCGATTGGCCCGAGACTTGCCGGCCCCGGACATGCCCGGATTCCGCCAGGTCCCGTCAAACCTGTGCCCATACCGGACACCTCCTGCTCCAGGATTTTGCCGAATTCAATTTTGGAGCCGGCTTTTGCCGCCCTTTTACCCTGATTTTCCAACTTTAAATTGCCGCTTGGGTTGCTTGGATCTATCTTCATGGTCACTTTCCCCGTGTTTTAGGGATGGGTAAAAATCGTCCCGGCGCTTGTGAGCCGCTATCTTCCCGAAAATCCTTGCCATTATCGTGCCAAGAACCTCACCATTGTTATCTTCCGTTCTAACAAGGAGTTATTACACAGAAAAGAGGCAGAAAGGCTTATGCACCCGGTCTGGAGGGGCAAAATTTGCCCGCCCCGGCGGCACCTTTTCACCAGCATCCAAGGCCGCGGGTTCAAAGGGTCAGGGTAACTCCCTCCCTGGCGAAACTGACGTCCAGACCATCCTGTCTTGCCGGCAGGCACAAACTTTTTTCCAAGCCGTCCAGCTCGGCGTCGCTCCGGCCGGGATCGTGATGAAACAAGATCAGCTGTTTGACATTGTTACCAATCGACGACTCGATGGCATATTCCATGGAAGAGTGCCCCCATCCCCTGCGGCCGTTTTCGAGTTCGGCCTGGGTATACATGGTATCGTAGACCAGCAGGTCGGCACCCTGGATGAACCGTTCGAGGCGCTGGTTTTCTTCCCTGGCCACCTGTTCCCCTTCCAGGGCCATGGCCTCGTCATAGGACGGGTCTTGGGGATCGTTGCAAAACAGGTTACGGAAAGGCTCGGTATCATAAGCCGTGCAAAAGACCTTGCCTTCGAACTCGAAGCGATAACCGAGACAAAGCAAGGGATGGTTCAGGTACTTGGTCTGAACCGAAAGGCCCTGTCCCAGGTCGATGCGCTCTTCCTTGAGGTCAAAGTAATTGATCTGCGAGGAAAGCTCTTCGTGGCGGACCGGGAAATAGCGGTAGGTCCACTGGCCGTTGAGGGCATCCTGAAGGGTTTCGTTTTCAAAGGTCACCGGGCCGTAGATGTTGAGCCTGGTCCCGGGGATAAACACAGGCGTGAAAAAGGGAAACCCCATGATGTGATCCCAGTGGGTATGGGTGAAAAAGATATCGGCCTCGATGGGTCCTTTGGGCAGTTGTTCGGCCATCAGCTTGTTGCCCAGCAGCCTGATACCCGATCCGGCGTCGATTATTATGCGCCTGTCTATTTCTTCCAGATAAAGTTCAAGGCAGGCCGTATTGCCTCCATACTTGACCGTCTCGGGTCCGGGACACGGGATAGATCCTCTTACACCCCAAAAAGTGACTTCCATGACCTATTCATCCTTCCCTGCGATTTTCAAAAAATCCCTGGCCTTGTCTACCTCCAGTTCCACCTTGCTCCGCAATCCTTCCAGCCTGTCCGGCTTGATGGAGATCCGGCTCAGGGCAGCCACCAGAACCTTATCCTCGACCTTGCCGTTGCCGGCCGCTCCGATCTCGAAACGAACCGCCAGATAATCGGCCAGGGCCACCATAATCGCAACCCGATGATCGGGAACGTCCTCGCACTCCAGGCAGTGTCCGATTATTGCAGATCTCATTTCCTGGTTGAGCTTCCATTTGTCGGCGATCATTCCACCGACCTGGAGATGGTTGATACCGAACACGTTCTGTTCCCATTGCACCAGGGATCCTCCGTTGTTGCCGGCGTTTTCGACTACCTGGTCGTATTCGGCCGGGAACTTGTTTGCCAGGGGAATCTTGCCCAGATCGTGGAGCAGACCGGCAACGAAATAAGTTTCCTGCTCGGCCGGGGTAACCCCGCTGATTTGGGCCAAGGTCTTTGCGATCACCCCGACTCCCAGGCTGTGGGCCCAGAAATCATCCATGGATACCTTTTTACAGGCAATCCGGTCCTTGAATGTGCTCAGTACCGATGTGGCCAGGGCCAGGTTCTTGACCGTATTTATCCCCAGCATGATGATGGCCCTGGTCAGGGAGGTAATCCGGTTGGGCAGGGCATAATAGGCTGAATTGATCAGCCGGAGTACCTGCCCGGTCAATACCGGATCGAGGGAGATGACGCGGTTCAGATCGTTGGGTGAGGTATCGGGCCGGTTGCAGATCTCCAATACCTTGGTAACCGAGGTCGGCAAGCTGGGCATCCGCTCGATGAAACGCTTGATGGTCTTGATTCTTTTTTCAGTTTCCATTGTAAAACCGGCTCGAGTTCCTGCCGCCTTTTCAGCTATGGGACCTTCAGCAGGCCCCGGCCATGTCTCCATCCAATCTTATCGGCTTTTTTCAGTGTTCATTTAGGTTACTTTTCCAGGATTTGAACCCGGCCGGACGATTCTTGTCCCCCGGGCAAGCTCATGCTTCAAAAACTGTAGCCCGCCGCAAGATAAATAGTCAGGTCTTCTATGGTGACATCCTGAATCGTAAGGCTGTCGCTTACTATCTGAGCCTCGCCTTCTCCCCTGGCATAGCCGAAACCCAGCGACAGGCTCGACTGTTGGGAAAAAACGGCCACCCCGAAACTGGCGCCGTAGATATCGACATGCTCGGCCTGGTTGGTGGCATTGCTGCTCAACTCCGGGGTGTTTGCCCGGTCGGAATATAAACCCAGGCGCAGGGCGATCGATTCGGTCAAGTAGTATTCCGCACCGGCGGCCAGGTTCCAGGTTGCCTCCTTTTGATCTTCGGCCTGGTGAAAGCTCAAGTCCATGGTCGCCAGCAAGCGCGGCGAAACGAAGTAAGATGCTCCCAGGGTCAGGCTAAGGGGCTGATCATCGCTTGGATGGGTGGTGGTCGAATCGAAATAGAGGGTGTCTGTATCTGAAAAATCGTAGCTTATACCGTCTATGATGTAAGGGCTGTCGGCCGAAGAATCCCTGAAAGTTGTCTGCTGTTTGAGCTTACCCGAGGTGACAAAAGTCTTGGCCGCGGTCAGCCCCAAGGCCAACTTCTGATGCGGTTCCCAGATCAGCCCCAAAATAGGCCGAAGCCCCCAATCCTGCCTGGTTTCGTAGTAGTTTATCCAGTAATGCTGGCCCTGTTCGAACTGCAACAACTGGTTGCGAACCACCTCCCGGTCCCTGTAATACACGTAAAGCGTCCCTCCCAGGGACAGGTTGTCACTGAGCCTTACGGCATACGAGGGGCCGAAGAGAAAGGTACGGTCGCTGTCGTTGATATCGATGGTGAAATTTTCGACAGGATTTCCGGCAATGTTGGACTGGATATTCCGGAAACTCTGGCGCTGGCGCCGGTTGATGGCATCCGGCACGGCGTAGGAAATACCCAGGACTCCCTTGCCGAAATTCTTTATCACGCCGAAAAAGTTGGGCAACAGGGTCGAAGATTCCTGCTCCCAGTCATGCAGATTGCCTTCAGTGTCTGCCAGGGCATGCTCGTAAGTTTTCAGGGAACGCTGGAAGACGTTCATGCTGGCCGAAAAACTCTGGTAGGGCGCCAGCGCGATACCGGCCGGATTGTAATAGCAGCCCGAGGGATCATCGGCCAGGGCCGTGTACGCACCTCCCAGGGAGGCGGCCCGGCTTCCCACAAGGACGTTCACATAATGCTGATCGTCGGCAAAGCCATCCTCACCTTGAACTGCGGTTATGCTCATCGCCAATATCAGAATCAAACAACTGCGCAAAAGCTTCATTAAAACGCTCCTCCCTTGTCTGGCCTGGACCTGGATCTTGATGCAGTCCATCCATGCTTGCCTCCAACTGTTGAAGTCGTACCTTCCAGGTGGGGTGACTCCTGTCATCCTCAGCGGCCGAGGCTTCAAAACCGTGAATGCGCTTCAAAAAGTTTACCAGTCCGTCCTTGCGATACCCGGCCGTGACTGCCAGCTGCATTCCGATCCGGTCGGCTTCAAGTTCCTGCTTGCGGCTGTAACCGGTGTCGAAAAGGATCTCCAGGCCTTTTTCCAGGCCTTGTGAAATTGCCTGCCGAAAACTGCCGGTCGTCCCTCCGACCAAAACCGCCATTCCTCCTACGGCCGAATCCTGGTGGCGGTTGAGGCCAAGGCTCTTGACCATGTGATGGCATGACACATGGGCGATTTCATGCCCCAACACGGCGGCCAGTTCGGCCTCATTGCGCATGCGCAAAATGGCTCCCTTGGTGACAAAAATATACCCGCCCGGTGTGGCGTAAGCGTTGACCTTTTCACTGTCCAGGATCCCAAAGGTAAAAACGGCTCCCGGGGCAGGCGCATAGAGTGCCAGTCCGCTGCCGACAAGATTGAGATAGCGATTGGCGGCCGGACAATCGCAGAGGGGAATGCTGCCCAGGATTCTTGCGGCAAGCTTGCGGCCGAACCAGGCTTCGGTTTGCCAATCGGCCGGGGCCTCTTGCTCCTTGGCAATCACGTTGATCCGCTGTCGCCCGCAATCAGCCCTTGCGGCCAACCCGATAACCATCACCATCACCACCAGTGCCGATACCGGTTTATTGCCCTGACACATTTTGGGATCCTTTCATTACGAAGCAGCGGGCATCCTGGGGGGTCACCCGAAAACTTTCCATCTTCTCAAGTGCCTTGTAGTCGGCCTTCAACCTCATATTGTAGCGGTTGCGTTCAGCCCTAAGTCCACGGGCGGCCGCCGTGGAAGCCAGGCTCGATGGCCGTATCCGGGCACGCCTGGCAAGGTGCTGCCGGCCCATCAATTGGTCCCCCTTCTCCTTGACCGGGGGGTACTTTTTGACCATCAAGCGATTGACCCATCCGCTTTTGCCGTCCGACACAACATGGTACCAGCCGTTTTGAAGCCGGTCGGCTTCCAGTTTCGAGCCCAACTCCAGTTCCCCCAGCTTGCCGGAAGCAAGGTCAGGCCCTGCCATCAGCGGGGCTATCCGGCTGTGAACGTAGATTGTTTCGCCAAACACCCGGCCGGACAGAAGCAATATCCCCAGGCAAACCGCGATAGACATCCATCTTCTTGTGTTCATGTTAAATTCTCCTCAAGCTGTCACCTGTATCCTTCTTGATTGGAACGCTTTGATGGCCGCCTGAAAGTCTATTGCGGCAGCGTTCGACAAAGATCCTGGCCACCTGGTCTCCCGGCAGAAGACGTTCCAGGCGCTGGTAGACCCCCAGGGCCTGTTCGAAACGGCATTCAAGGAACAAATCGAGCCCTTCCCGGCTCAGGGCCGCCACTTGCAGCATTTGGCGATCAATTTCATCCGCCGCTCCCAGGGGATGATAAATTCTCGTTTTTCCCTTGCGTCCCTTGACCTTCACCACGTCCAAGGGACGGCAGACGATGCGGGATCGCACCAGGCGGTAGGTGGCGTGCGAAACCACGATGGGGACCCGGTAAGTCTTGGTCAGTCCTTCAAGCCTCGAAGCCAGGTTGACCCCGTCTCCAACGATGGTGTAATCGAGCTTCCTTTCAGACCCGATGTTGCCCAGGATGACCCGGTCGGTATTTATGCCGATCCCCATTTTCAAAATCGGCTCTGACGGCAGACGTTTGAATTCGTTGAAATGCGCCAGGGCTTTCAACATCGCCAGGGCGCAGCTTACCGCCTTGACCGGATGGTCCTGTTCGGGCAAGGGCGCTCCCCAAAAAGCAACCAGGGCATCCCCGATAAACTTGTCCAGGGTGCCATGGTATTCGAAAACCTTTTCAGTCATAAGTGACAGGTAGCGGTTGAGCAGGTTGACAACCCGGTCTACCGGCATCGACTGGCTGATGGTTGTAAACCCCCGCAGGTCTGTAAACATTATGCTCAGCTTTTCCTCGGCGCCGACTTCCGCGCCCAGGTAGTCTCCATCGTGGCAGGTGATAATCTTGTCCAGGACGACCGGTGAAACATATTGCCCAAGGTAATTTCTTATCCTGGATTTTTCGATCCTCTCCATGAAACGCTCGGTCGCCAATGCCCCGCCATGTGCCAGCAGGAGCGCACAGCTTGGACCCATCAGCCCTACCAGCAGGCCTGAAGCCGTCAGCTTGAGGGCCACCCACCACAGGCCTGTTGCAGCCAGGAGGGGAAGGCTTACCTGGAGCCAGAGAGACTCGCTGTAGACAACGCAGCAAACCGCCACGCCGGCCATCAAGGCTGCCAGCAGGGTCATCACTTGCCAGGGAGCCTCGTTAATGAAATCGTTTTCCAAAATGTTCGCCAAAACCGATGCGTGCAGCAGGACACCGGGTGTATCGGGGCCCAGGGCGGTTGTCTTGAGGTCTTCAACCCCGGCTGCGCTGGCGCCTATGAAAACGATTTTATCCTTGAAAACCGATGGCTCGACGGGAAGGTTGTTTAGTTTACCGTCCATCATCTGCTGGAGGCTGAGATAGACTCCGCTGTAAGAGTATGCCTCGTAGCGGCCATAGGGATTGACCCTGATCCGCCCCCTCAAATCGACCGGGATCCTGAAAAGTCGCTGGCCGCTTTTCAGGATAAGGCGGCCGGAACTGCATTCCAGCCCGACCCGGTCCTGCCCCGCCAGCGCAGTCGCCAATGCCAAGCCCGGCAGGATCGTGCCGCCGTAAGCAACCAGCAAGGGCATTTTGCGAATCACACCGTCCGGGTCGGGGTCGACGCTGACAACCCCGACTCCAGTGGCTGCACGCCATAACCTGTCGTAGGGCAGGTAGGCCTCACTTTTTTGCCTGAGTTGGAGCCTGCTGCCCTTCAGGGACAATCCAAAACGGGCGGCAAAATCAGGCGGCAAGGGGTAACCGGAAAGAGAGCCTGCTTTTTTCTCTCCTGCAAGCTGGGCCGCATGGATCACCTTGGCCTGGGACGTGGCTTCGGCCAAAATACTATCCGATCTGCTTGCACCTGATTGGCCCGGATCGCCTTGTTCTTCGGTAAAGAGGACATCAAAGACGATCGCCCTGGCACCTGCCAGGTTGAGAAAATCGATAACGTTTGCATGAACCTGCCTGTCCCAGGGCCAACGCCCGCCAATCCGGTTCATGGCGTCAAGGGAAGCTTCGTCTATCAGAATCAGGACCATCTCCTGCGGTAAAGGGCGATTTTTACGGCAGAGCCTCATGCGCCAGTCGATGCTCAAGTTCTCCAGCTGTCGCAGCCAGCCTGAAGCAACCAACACCTGGGAGAGGCACAAAGATACCACGGCAACGATCATGGCCCGTCGCAAACGGTTCTCCAACAGGCGCCTCAACAACCCTGGTCGCTCGCAACCGTTTTTTGTTCCCTGTTTGATAAGCATTTTCTCAGCCTGGCAGCCGAAACATTCGACTTGTCCGTCAGTAGCCGGGTAAATCCCGGATTATGCACTTCAAATGCCTGGAAATAAGTAACTTCATTGAATAATTACATAGTTAGCATGTATTTGTTCCCGGTCGTGCCTTCGCCCAAAAGGTGAAGTTAATTAGGTGATAAATCATCAGGCATTTGAAGCCGCAAGGGGCTGGCGATTTTAGCGAATCTGCTTTGTTGGAGGGCGGTTGAAGTACCAGAGTACGTCTGCCTGCCCTCCGCCTCGCATCTTCGCCAAACTCGCCGGCTGCAAAATCCGGGTAAATTGATTTTTACGGTCCCCTTGAACAGACCCAGCAAAAAACATGCCCGCTTGCCTGGATGTACAATCCAAAGCCATCAACAGCATATCTATCTGTTATTTCTTGTTATTTCTTTCCAGGGGAGATGGCGGGCGGTTTTTGGGCCGGGGAGCAAGTCGTCATCTGCTTGACACTGAGCAGGTAGGCTCGCCTTGACGTCCGGTTACATTAATTGTCACATGCAAGTGACCAAAAATGTCACCCCGGATATGGCCTGTGGAAAACAATAATTTGTATCTATTTGTTTTTCAAAGGTATTTAAAATAAACCCCATCTGGCATAAAACTTGTAGTGATCCATGTGAGCAGGCTAAAGGCCGAAAGGGAGGCAAACATGGTCGTAGCCGACAGTACGACTCTAACTGCCATTTCGGCTTTTCAAAAAAAATTGAACGTAACCGCTGACAACATCGCCAATGTCCAAACCGACGGATTCAAGCGCAGGCGTACCATACTGTCGGAAGGCGATCACGGAGGTGTAAAGGCCCAGGTCTTCAAGGACGAAGAAACTCCCGGACCCATCCATGAAACTTACGCCGATGATACGACCACCGAAGTCGAGGGTTCAAACGTAGACCTGGTCGAGGAGATGGCCGATTTGATGACTGTTCGTCATGCCTATCAGGCCAATCTTGCAGCCTTGAAGACGGAAGATGAAATCCTGGGCCGAGTTATAGATATCATGAGTTGACCAAAAAAAAAGACGTTCCCTCCCCCGGGCTTTAGTTGACGGGCTGTTGCAAAACCAGCGTTCATGTTGATCCTGACTTGCATTCCAGCTCCTGCTGATACCAGTTGATTGTTGAACTCCGGTTGTCCTGATTTGGCTTCTTGATCGTCGATTGCAACAGCCCGTCAGCTATTTCCTCCGCCCCGCCGGTCCCGGCCGGGGTAAACAAACGGCAATGCCGGTTGCTGAAAACGGAAATACGCCCGGCATTTCTTGCGGTGGGAACATTTGCGGCATACCTCCAGATGCTTGCGCGGCCGGCCCTTCAGCCTGGGGCAGGCAATGTATTGATCCGAATCCTCTCTTGTCAAAGCCCAGCTCCAAACTCTCTTCTTGCAGGCAATTTATCCATCGATTAGGATGTTTTTACCTGCGATCCCTGCGAATCCCAACAACAAAGTGGATGAAAAGATGCTGGAATATGATTTTGTCATCGTCGGATCAGGCTTCGGCGGCAGCGTAAGTGCCCTGCGCCTGGCCGAAAAAGGATACCGGGTGGCGGTCATAGAAGCAGGCAAACGCTACCGGGACAACGACTTTGCCACCCGTTCCTGGCAGATAAAAAGGTTCCTCTGGGCTCCCCGGTTGCGCTGCTACGGTATCCTGCGGATATCCAACCTGCCCCACGTAATGGTCCTGAGCGGCGCGGGCGTGGGCGGTGGCAGCCTGGGTTACGCAAACACCCACCTGGTGCCTCCAGCGGTGTTTTTCCAATCCTCTTCATGGCCCCGGGGAAGCGACTGGTACCAAAGGCTGGCTCCCCATTATGCCGTTGCCCGCAGGATGCTGGGTGTAACCCGGGTGCCGGAACCAACACCGGCCGACGTTGAAATCTTCCGCCTGGCCAAAGCCCTGGGGTGCCGGAATACTTTCAGGCTCCAGGACGTGGCCGTCTTCTTTGGCCGACCGGGCAAGATAGCGGCGGATCCTTACTTCGGCGGTCAAGGGCCGCCTCGTAAAGGCTGCACCCATTGCGGAGGATGCATGGTTGGCTGCCGCCACAATGCCAAAAACACCCTGGTCAAAAATTATCTCTACCTGGCAGAAGGGTTGGGGGTGAAAATCTTTCCCGAAACCAAGGCCCGCCTGCTTCGTCCCGTGGACGGAGGCTATATTGTGGAAACCTCCTGCACAACGAGCCTTGGGGGCCATCCCAAAAGAGCCTTCAAAGCGTCCCGGGTGGTTCTGGCCGCCGGAGTACTCGGAACCCTGGAACTCTTATTTCAATGCCGGGACGAGGGCACCCTTCCAAACCTCTCTCCAATGCTGGGGCGCAAGGTAAGAACCAACAGCGAGTCATTGACCGGGGTCAGTTCACGCCGCCGCGGCACAGATCTTTCAAAAGGTGTGGCAATAACTTCAAGCATCTACCCCGACCGGGCGACCCACATCGAGCCGGTCCGCTATCCGAAGGGGTCGGACCTGATGAGCCTGCTGACCACCATCATGCCTCCGGGGGGCTGTAGCCGCAAAAGGCGCCTGGAATGGTTCCGTCAGGCCTTTGCACATCCCCTCGATTTTGTCAGGGTCCACTGGCCGTTCGGCTGGGCGCGCAAGACCATCATCCTGCTGGTAATGCAAACCCTGGAAAACAGCATCCGGCTGGAATACAGGCCCCACCCCCTTCTGCCCCGGCTGAAACGTTTTGTCTCCCGGCCGGAAAAAGATGCCCTCAAAGCCCCTGACTGCATACCCCAGGCCCAAAGAGCGACCGAGACCCTTGCCCGCATAATGAACGGCCTGCCCCAAAACGCCATCGGCGAAGTATTCTTCAAAAAGGGCACGACCGCCCACATCCTGGGCGGGTGCGTCATGGGCGACGATCCGGCCGAGGGTGTTATCGACATCTACAACCAGGTCTTCGGCCACCCCGGCCTTTACGTTGTGGACGGATCCATGGTCCCGGCCAATTTGGGAGTCAACCCAAGCCTGACCATAACCGCCATGGCCGAGCATGCCATGAGCCATGTCCCGCCCAAGCGAAACTGACCTGGAAGGACGGCAAAATCCGGGTCCCGCACCGATCCAAGCGCTCAGGCCCACCATAAAAAAAAGCGGAGCAACCAGGTGCTCCGCTTTTTGTTTTTCAGGTCGTGACAGAAGCTAGACCACGGTCACGTTCACCGCCGAGGGTCCTTTGGGTCCCTCTTCGATTTCGAATGTTACCCGGTCGCCCTCGTTGAGGTTTTTGAAACCGCTTCCGCTGATTCCACTGAAATGTACGAAAACATCAGGCCCATCTTCCTGGGCGATAAATCCGTAACCCTTCTTGTCGCTAAACCATTTGACTACTCCGTTGGCCATCGTGGTGACCTCCTTTCAATGAAAAATGTTCTTGTTCCAAACGCTTGGTCACCACTGTACAAAGACTGACAAATGGTTCTCCAAGTGAAACTGTCAAATCATTATACATCAGATCTTGGTTGTCAACAAAATATCGCAACGTCTTTCTGTTTTTCTTCAACTTTTCTTCAACAAGCCCCTGCTTTCAGGTCCGGGCCAGGGCGGGCCATGATTTTCATTTGACAAGCCGGGCGGCCTTTTCTTATGGTGGCCCTGCAAGGTGCCCGCTTTTGCCGGACAGGTACCGGATGGGCTTAATAGGGAATCCCGTTGAAATCGGGAGCGGTCCCGCCGCTGTAACCCTGCCGGCTGTCACCAACGACCGCCGGAACCCTTTCGGCTCAATTGCCACTGTCGGCTTTACGATGGGAAGGCCGCCGAAACGGGCAGGGAAGCCAGAAGACCTGCCTTGCCGCAACCCGGGTTGCTACCAGGCAACCGGGGAACACTCACCAAGGGTCAAGTAAGCTGGGTGCAGCCCTTCTAATGCTTTTTTCAGGCACAGAAGGGCTTGTTTTTTGGGGAAGATACAAATGCCAGGGGCAGAATCCGAATTCAGTCCACGCCTTTTTGCCGGAAAGCAGCTGGTCGTCCTGTTCCTCCTGGCGGCCCTGCTGTCGGCAGCGGTGGTGACCGCCTCCGGCATGGGCTATATCTCCATTGCCTGGTCCCAGGTGGCGAGCATTATCGGCGCCAAGATATTCAAGGCCGGTCACTGGATCGCCGATCTGGACCCCCTCCTGCCGGTTGTTGTCTGGCAGGTGCGACTTCCGCGCATTCTGGCTTCGGCCATCGTCGGCGGCGGCCTGGCGGCCTGCGGTGTGGTCTTCCAGGCCCTCCTGCTCAACCCCCTGGCCGACCCCTATACCCTGGGAATATCGGCCGGAGCGTCTTTCGGAGCCTCCCTGGCGATCGTGCTCAACCTATCCCTGTTCGGCAGTTACAGCCTCACCCTCTTCGCCTTCATGGGCGCCCTGGCCACCCTGGCGGCGGTACTCTACCTGTCGGCTTCCGCAAACGGCTACGGCTCAACCAGCCTGATCCTTTCCGGTATCATCGTCGCTGCCATCTTGTCGGCGGGTATCAGCTTCCTGAAATACCTGGCCGACGAGCAGGTTGCAGCCATAATTTTCTGGCTGATGGGCAGTTTCGCCGGCCGAACCTGGCCCCAGGTCGGGCTGGTAGCGATCTTTTCCGCTGTCGGAATGGCGGTTTTCGCTTTCTACGCCCGGGACCTGAACCTCATGGCCCTGGGCCGGCGTTCGGCGGCATCCCTGGGGGTCTCCACCAGGAAAGCGACCCTGGTCCTGCTGGTCAGTGCCTCCCTGGTCACGGCGGCCTGTGTCTCCATTTCGGGCATTATCGGATTCGTGGGCCTGCTGGTACCCCACATGGTAAGGAGCCTTGCCGGTCCTGACAACCGGCGCCTGCTGCCCTTTTCTTTTCTTGCCGGCGCTTTGCTTTTGCTGGCGGCCGATACCCTGACAAGGGCCGTGCTGCCGCGTGAAGTTCCGGTAGGCGTCCTGACGGCCCTTATCGGCGGGCCCTTTTTCTGTTACCTGTTTCGCAGGCGCCAAAAAAAGGGGGTTGCCGATGGCCTTTAAGCTCCAGCAGGTATCTTTCAGTTACCGCCAGGCACGCATCTTCAAGGCCGTCGACCTTGACTTCGGCTACGGTCACTTCTACGGAATCCTGGGTCCCAACGGCAGCGGCAAAACCACCTTGCTGGACCTTCTCTGCCGCCATTTGAAACCGGAACAGGGCCTTATCCTGCTCGACGACCGCCCCCTGGACACTTACACCCGCCGCAGCCTGGCACGCAAGCTGGCCCTGGTCCCCCAACAATACGTCATCGGTTTTCCTTTCAGCGTCCGGGAAGTGGTCCTGATGGGCCGCTATGCCCACCTGCCCCGCTTCACCTCCCCGGCAAAAAAGGACCTGGAAGTTGTGCAACAGGTCCTGGAAGAAACCGACACCCTGGGTCTTGCCGGGCGCAGGATAACCGAGCTCAGCGGCGGTGAGCGCCAGCGGGTCGTTTTTGCCAGGGCCCTGGCCCAAGATACACCGGTCCTGGTCCTGGACGAGGCTACCGCCAACCTGGACATCAACCACGCCCTGGGCCTGATGCGATGTGTCGCCCGGAGGGTACGGGAAAACAACTGTTGTGCCATCGCCGTTTTCCAGGATATCAACCTTGCGGCAGCCTTCTGCAGCCACATTGTTCTTTTGAATCGGGGAAAAGTGGTGGCCGCCGGAAAAAAGAAAGAGGTTCTTACAGGCTCCAACCTGGAAATGGTCTTCAGGGTGCCGGCCATGGTACGTCACGACGATTTTGCCGGTACCCTCCAGGTGGTTTTCACCCACGGGGATCATGCGACTTAAGCGGGAGGCTCAGCCATGCTGAAAAAGCTTTTTACGCCTGTCTTGGTCTTCGCCCTGACCGTTTTACCGGTCCCGGGCCGGACAGCCGCGCACTCACTTGCCAAAAGCCACGGGCTGGCCCCGGTCCTGACATCCAGCGGATACGTTATCGACCAGGCCGGGCGCCGCATCCGGGCCGGCCAGGTAAAGCGCAGAATCATCTCCCTTTATACCGCCCACACCGAAAACCTGTTTGCCCTGGGGCTTGGAGAGTCGGTCATCGGAGTTACCGCTCACGACAGCTTTCCTCCGGCCGCCCGGACCAAGCCGGTCTTTTCGGCCCACGACGACCCCGAACGCCTGCTGGCCGCCAAGCCCGACCTGGTCCTGGTACGACCCATGATAGACCGGGGCCACCCCGATTTCATCCAGCGCCTGGAAGAAAGCGGGGTTACAGTGGTCAGCCTCCAGCCCCGCAACATGGACGAGGTCATGACCTACTGGAAGATCCTGGGGGTCCTGAGCGGGCAACGGCAACGGGCCGGGCGGTTGGTGGCCGCCTTCAGGCGGGCGGTGGCCGACTTTCGCAGGCTCACGGCCGGACTGAAAAACAAACCCCGGGTTTACTTCGAGGCCATCCATTCCAAGATGAAGACCTTCGCTCCGACAGCGGCGGCGATCTTCGTCCTGGAAGCGGCCGGTGGAATCAACGTCGCTTCGGACGCACCGGTGCGTCCCAACAACAACATCGCGGTCTACGGAAAAGAGCGCATCCTTTCCCATGCCCGCCGAATCGACTACTACCTGGCCCAACAGGGGCCCATGAACCCGGTCCGGGTCAACGATATAGTAAAGGAACCAGGATTTGAAATCATCAAGGCCGTGGCTGCGGGCAGGGTCTACCTCGTCAGTGAAAAGATAGTCTCGCGCCCGACCTGCCGGCTGCTGCTCGGCATCCAGCGCATCGGAACGATATTGCACCCTAAAACCTTCCTGCGCCACGGGCCGGACATCCTGGCGCGTTTCCAGGAGCGGGCCGAACTCGAGCCTGCCTGGATAAAAGAGTGAAAGGGGAGTTCAGGTGGCACCCAAGGCCCTGGTGATCGCCGCTCCCATGAGCGGATCAGGCAAAACCACAGTCAGCCTCGGGCTGATGGCGGCCCTGGTGCGACGCGGCCTGCGGGTCGCGCCTTTCAAGATCGGGCCCGATTTCATCGACCCCGGTCACCACGGCCTGGTTTGCGGCCGTCCAAGCCGCAACCTGGATGGCTGGATGTTGTCCCAAAGCTACAACCTTGAATGTTTCCGACGCCATGCCGCCGGTGCGGACGTGGCGGTGGTAGAGGGCGTCATGGGGCTTTTCGACAGCGCCGACGGGGCCGCTGAAAACGGCTCGACGGCCCAAATGGCCAAATGGCTGGGTTTGCCGGTAATCCTGGTGGTGGACGCCGCCCGGATGGCCCGAAGCGCGGCCGCCCTGATTCATGGCTTTGCGGACTTCGATCCCGGGCTCAAGCTTGCCGGGGTGATCTTCAACCGTGTCGGCAGCCCGGTTCACCGCCGCCACCTGGAAAGCGCCCTTGAGGGCTCCCGGCTTCCTCCCCCGCTGGGATTTATCCCGCGCGACCCTTGTCTGGCCATGGACGAGCGTCACCTGGGACTGGTAACCGTCCAGGATTCACCCCTTGGAGACCATAGGCTGGAGGCCCTGGCCGCGATGGTTGAAAAAGCGATCGACCTGGACCGGCTCCTTGACAGCCTCCCGGAAATCGATACGCAGGCTCCGGCCACCCGGCCATCTTCTTCCAGCCCCTCTGTCCGCCTGGCGGTGGCCCGCGACCCGGCCTTCTGTTTCTATTACCAGGACAACCTCGAGCTGCTTGCAAAGGCCGGGGCCCACCTGGTTTATTTTTCACCCCTTTCCGATTCAAGGCTCCCGGAGGATATCGACGGGATTTACCTTGGCGGCGGATACCCCGAGCTGCGGGCCGCAGAGCTGGAGGCCAACCGTGATTTGAGACACCGGATCCTGACGGCAAGCCGCGCGGGCATGCCCATCTACGCCGAGTGCGGGGGCTTGATGTACCTGGGCCGCAGTATTGTCGACCTGGAAGGAAAACGCCACAAAATGTGCGCCTGCCTGCCCCTTGACTTCGAGATGCAAAAAAAGCTACGTCGTCTGGGCTACCGCCGGGTAACCTTTCAGGCAACCACCATCCTGGGACCTGCCGGGCAGCAGGTAAGGGGCCATGAATTTCATTATTCCCGGGTCGTCAAAGAGGATGAGAATATTTTGAAGGTCTACCAGGTCGAAGACAAGCTGGGACGCGCTTGCCCGGCCGCAGGATACGCCCTGGGCCGTACCCTGGGCAGCTATGTCCACCTTCACTTGGGAAGCTGTCCGGAGGCGGCAGCGTCCCTGGTGGCAAGTTGCCTCGATTATCGTAAATTGAAGCAATGATTTAAAAAGGAATTGTTATGTTACCGGAAGAAATAGAAAAACGAAGTTTTGCAATTATTGACGCCGAGGCCGGCGACCACGGTTATGACCAGCGCACCTGGCAGGTAGTGCGACGGGTGATTCACACCACGGCCGATTTCGAATGGCTGGAGATGATCCGTTTTCATCCCGGGGCCATCGATGCCGGAATTAGTGCCATTTGCTCCGGGGCGCGCATAATCACCGACACCAACATGGCCGGCATGGGCATCCGCCGTCAGGCCGTCGAAAAGTTCGGCTGCCGCGTAAGTTGTCAAATGGCCAACCCGGAGGTGGCGACAGCGGCGGCTGAAATGCAAACCACCAGGGCCAGGGCGGCTGTGGACCTGGAGGCCGGCCGGGGCGACGGCGGAATCTGGGTGGTCGGCAACGCTCCCACGGCCCTGTTGCGCCTTATCGAGCTGGTATCGGCCGAAAAGCTCCTTCCGGACCTGGTCATCGGCTTGCCGGTCGGTTTCGTCAACGCCGCCGAGTCCAAGGCAAAGCTGATGGAATTGGACCTGCCCTGGATTTCCAACCTGGGCCGCAAGGGAGGATCCAACGTCGCCGCCGCCGTGGTAAACGCCCTGGCCCTGCTGGCAATCGCAACCGAACCTGAACCAAAGACAACACGGGAACAGCTTTGATGAACCAAGCCAACGGCACACTTTACGGAATCGGGGTCGGACCGGGAGACCCGGATCTCATCCCGGTCAAGGCGGTCAAGATACTCAACAAGGTGGACCTGATCTTCGCCGCTTCATCCACCAAGAATCTGCACAGCCGGGCCGTTGAAATCGTCCGTCCCCACCTTCCGGAAACGGCCCGGGTCCACATGCTGTCGTTTCCCATGACCAAGGATCCGGTCCAAAAACAGGAAAGTTGGCGGCGCCACGCCCGGACCATCATCGGCGAGCTTCGCCGCGGCCGTAACGCGGCTTTCATCACCCTGGGCGATTGCCTGACCTATGCCACCTACGGTTATATCCTCCAGGCAATCCGTGAAATTTCACCCGCCACCCGGGTCATCACCATACCCGGTATCACCTCCTACCAGGCGGCGGCCGCCAGAATCAACCTGCCCCTGGTCGAGGGCGAGCAGTCGTTGCTGGTGGTTTCCGGGGCAGAGGGCGGCGACAATCTCCGACGAGCATGTGCCTGTGCTGAAAATGTTGTTATCCTAAAGGCTTATCGCAATACAACAGATATCCTGGCAGCCCTGGAAGAAGCTGAAATGCTCCCTGCCAGCGTGGCGATCTCCAACCTGGGGATGGCTGATGAAAAGGTAATCCAGGATGTCCGCGAGCTGGCAGAACTGCGGCCGGGCTACTGGACCCTGGTAATAGCCAAGAAATGACTCCTTCAACCGGCGCCAAACCCCAAAAACGCCTGCGATCCGGTTTTACCACCGGGGCGGCGGCGGCCGCCGCCGCCAAGGCGGCCACCAGGCTCTTGATGGGCGGAGCTGCTCCCGCCGAGGTTTCAATCTCTTTTCTCGACGGAAGCCGGGGCGCCATCGCCATTGCCGCCTGCCGCCGACTAGGCCCCAAGCGCGCCCTGGCCGAAGTCATCAAGGATGCCGGCGACGACCCCGATGTCACCCACAAGGCCCGCATCGGGACCGTGGTCACCCTCCATCGCCCGGGAAGGGGCCGGGTCATAATAACCGGCGGCCCGGGAGTCGGCCGGGTGACCAAGCCGGGGCTCGAGGTTGCCGTGGGCCACCCGGCCATCACCTCCGGTCCCAAGCGGATGATCGAAAACGAGGTGCGCTCCGAGCTGCCCCCCCAAGCCGGTGACCTGGATATCACCGTGGAAGTATTCGTTCCGGATGGCAAAAAGCTGGCCCGCAAAACCCTCAACGCGCGTCTTGGTATCCTGGACGGAATTTCGATCCTGGGCACGACCGGTATCGTAAGACCCATGTCCCACGCGGCCTACAAGGCCACCATCGAAAAGGCCATGGCCGTTGCACGGGCCGTGGGACTGGACCAGGTCGTCCTGACCACCGGGCGCCGCAGTGAACGTTTCGCCCAGGGCCTCTGGCCACAAATAGATGAAACCGCCTTCGTCCAGATGGGCGATTTTTTCGCCTTTTCCCTTGAGCAAGCTTGCAGGCGGGGATTCGGCCTTGTTGTCCTGGCGGTCTTTTTCGGCAAGGCGGTCAAAATGGCCCAGGGTCTGGCCCATACCCACGCCGACAAGGGCCCGGTGGACATGAAGGCCCTGGCAGACTGGTGCCGGCAGGCAGGTGGCGGTGATGAGCTTGCACGCCTGGTTTCGGCCTGCAACACGGCCCGCCAGGCCTTCGACATCATCCGCGCCCGGCACCCGCGGGCCATCGCGGCCGTGGGAAAGCGCCTCCTGGCTTCCGCCGCAGGCTGCTGTCCCTCCCGGACAAGCCTCGAAGCCGTGATCTTTGATTTTGAAGGCAAGCTGGTTTACCATGGTCAAAGAGGCACCAGGCGTATGCCCCGGCCGTCACCCAATACTTAAAGCAGTGATTATGGTATTATGCGACATCATATCGATATAATTGGAATCGGCCTTTCAGCCGACGATCTTACCCAAAGGCAGCGGGAAATTATCCGGCAGGCCGACGTACTGGTGGGCGGTGCCCGCCTGCTTGAATTTTTCCGGGACCTGGACTGCGCCAAAAAGGTCATCGATCGCGATCTTGGCGGCCTGGTGGATTTTCTCCGGCAAGAGATGACCCGTGCCAGGATCGTAGTCCTGGCCTCGGGGGACCCGCTTTTTTTCGGTATCGGCGCTTACCTGGCCGCAACCCTGGGACCGGACCGGGTTGAAATCCACCCCAATGTCAGCGCCCTGGCGGCGGCCTTCGCCCGCCTCAAGCTGCCCTGGCACGATGCGGCCTTTGTCAGTTGCCACGGCCGCAGGGACTCCGGCAAACTTCGCAAGGCCCTCTCCCAAAGCTCCAAGGTGGCGGTTTTCACCGATCCCGACCACGACCCGGCCTGGGTGGCCCGCCGGGCCCTTGCCTGGGGAGCCGTCCGCTTCAGGATGTGGGTCCTCGAGCAACTGGGAACATCCGCCGAAAAAGTCCGCTCCTTCACCCTGGCCGAAGCGTCCGGGATGAAATTCAGTGAGCCCAACATGGTGATCCTGGTGCAAGCGGATGACACCCCGTTGACCGGGGTTCCTTTTTTCGGAATGCCTGACAACTGGTTTGTCCGCCGGGAGGCCATGATCACCAAGTCCGAGGTGCGGGCCGTTTCCCTGGCCCGCCTGCGCCTTTTTCCCGAGGCCGTGGTCTGGGACCTTGGAGCCGGAAGCGGAGCGGTGGCCATTGAGGCCGGGGTGTTGGCCTACAAGGGAAGGATCTTTGCGGTCGAGAAAGATGCCGGCCGGCTTGCCCAGTTGGAAAGCAACTGCCGGCGCCTGAAAGCCTCCAACGTCACCGCGGTAAGGGCCGTGATGCCGGCAGGCCTGGACCGGTTGCCTCCGGCCGACCGGGTTTTTATCGGCGGCGGCGGCCGGCAACTTACGGCCATTCTTGAAGTGGTCGCCGCAAGGACCAACCCGGACGCGGTTGTGGTGGTCAACACGGTCCTGCTCTCCAGCCTGGAGGCGAGCCTGGCGTTTTTCAAAAAGGCCGGCTGGCAGGCCGAGGCCGTCCAGGTCCAGGTTTCCTACGGCCGACCCCTTGGAGAAGGTTTGCGCTTTGCGGCCGGCAACCCGGTCTGGATAATCCAGGCCATCAGGAAAGACTCACCCGGAGATACAAATGCCTGAAAATGTAAAAGAATCAAACCCGATAATCTTTTGCGGGGCAGGCCCCGGCGACCCTGAACTGATCACCGTCAAGGGCCGCCGGGCACTGGAGGGGGCCGACCTGGTGGTTTACACCGGGTCCCTGGTCCCGGAGCAGATGCTTGGCTGGGCCTTGCGGGCGCGGTGCGTGGACAGCGCCGGCCTGGACCTTGATGAAATCGTGGAACTGATGGCTGCGGCCTGGTCGAGGGGCGAAAAGGTGGTCCGGCTGCATACCGGTGATCCAAGCCTTTACGGAGCCATGGCGGAACAGATCCAGGCCCTGGAATCGAGGCGGATACCCTGGCGGATCATCCCGGGGGTAACGGCCGCCTTTGCCGCCGCCGCGGCCCTGGGCCTGGAATACACCCTGCCGGAGGTTTGCCAGAGCCTGATCCTGACCCGCGTTGCCGGGCGCACCCCGGTTCCCGAAGCTGAAGCCCTGGCAGACCTGGCGGCCCACAAAACCTCCATGGCGATTTACCTTTCGGCCGGCCTGCTGGACAAGGTTTCAGCCTCCCTCCAGGCAGCTTACGGTCCCGAGACCCCTTGCGCGCTCGTCTATCGCGCCAGCTGGCCCGACCAGCAGATCCTCATCACCTGCGTCAGGGACCTTGCCGCCAGCGCCAAGCAGGCCGGGATCGACCGCCAGGCCCTGGTGATAGTCAGCCCGGCCCTGGCAGCAGGAAAGGTCAAACCGTCGCGCCTTTATTGCGGGACCTTTTCCCACGGTTTCAGAACCGCCAAAGCGGAATCATCATGAGCGAGGCCAAGGAAAAAATAGCCGTCTGGGCCCTGACCCCGGGCGCCGCGCGTCTTGCCGCGCGGCTTGCAGGGCTTGACGCCCGGGTCGATCTTTTCGTTTCGGCCGGGGTGGACTTCGACCGTCCGGCCAACCGTTTTGAGCGCCTGGCACCGTCCCTTGCGGCAAGCTTCGGCAGCTACGACGGCCATGTCTTCATCATGGCAACCGGCATAGTCGTACGCCAGCTTGCCGGCTTGCTGCAATCCAAGACGACCGACCCGGCCGTTGTGGTCATGGACGAAACCGGCCGCTGGGCCATCAGCCTGGTTTCCGGTCACCTGGGAGGGGCCAACCGGCTTGCCCGCCGGATAGCCGCCTTGACCGGCGCCCAGGCCGTCATTACCACCGCAACCGACTGCCTCGGCAAGCCGGCCATCGACACCCTGGCCTCCGGACGGGGCCTTGTGATAGCCAATCCCGGGGCCATCAAGGCCGTCAACATGGCCATGATCCAGGGAATAGCACCGCTGGTCTACGATCCTGAAGGCTGGCTCGGAAGCTTGCCGGCAGGCCTTGAAAAAACCGATCGTCCCGACCCTCAAATTCCCGCCGGCCGTCCCCTGGTGCTGGTGAGCGAATCCCGCTTGCCAACCGGCCCCGACCGGCTTTTGCTCCATCCACCCAGCCTCGCCCTCGGCCTGGGATGCCGCAAGGGCGCTTCCATCACCGAGCTGCGCGGGGCACTCGCCCAGGTGCTTGAAAGGTATCAACTGGCGGCTGAAAGCATTTTCAGGGTGGCCACGGCCGAGGTAAAGCGCCGCGAAGAGTCGATCGCCCGCCTGGCAGAGGAACTTTGCGCCGAGCTTGTCTTTTTCAGCGCCGCTGATCTGAAAACAGTAGAAGACCGGGTCTCCCATTCGGCCCTGGTCGAAAAACACGTGGGAGTAAAAAGCGTATGCGAAGCAGCAGCCATCCTGGCGGCCGGAAACGGCCCCCTGCTGGTCAAAAAGCAAAAAACCAGGCAAGTGACAGTGGCCCTTGCCCGCCGGGCCTCTACCTGATAGGCCTGGGACCGGGAAGCCCGGAGCTGATGTCGCTCAGGGCCGGGCAGGTCCTGGAAACGGTCGATGCCGTGGTAGGTTACACCACTTACGTGGAGCTTATCCGTCCCCTGCTTGCAGGCAAGCAGGTGGTGGCCACCGGAATGCGCAAGGAAGTCGAGCGCGCGGCCAGGGCCATCGAGCTTGCCGCCGCGGGCAAAAGCTGCGCCCTGGTTTGCAGCGGTGATCCCGGGATATACGCCCTGGCCGGACTGGTACTTGAAATATGTCGCCGGCGCGAAATAAAGGTCCGGCTTGCCGGACGGGGTCCCGGAAGCGACAGAGGGGCTCAGGCAACCCTGTCAATCGAGGTCATACCGGGTATCCCGGCCCTGGCAGCCGGAGCCGCCCTGCTGGGAGCACCCCTGATGCACGATTTTGCCGCAATCAGTCTGAGTGACCTGCTGACCCCCTGGCCGCTTATCGAAAAACGCCTGGCGGCCGCAGCCTCCGCCGATTTTGTCATCGTCCTTTACAACCCCCGCAGCCGGCGCCGCCGGGACAGGCTCGAAAAAGCCTGCCGGATAATAATGGAGCATCGATCCCCGGACACTCCGGCCGGGGTCGTGACCTCAGCCGGACGGCCCCATCAAAGCGTCCTGCTCACCACCTTGTCCGGCCTGCCGGAGGCCCCGGTCGACATGCAGACCACCGTGTTTGTGGGCAACAGCCAGAGCTGGGCATGGGAGGGCCTCATGGTAACCCCCCGGGGTTACGCCGCCAAGTATAACCTGGATAAAGGTTGATCGCCCGCGGCCGCAAGCCTGTACTTGTCTTTATCCCGCTCCTGGGTTAATAGGGAGATTTTCAGGACTCCAAGACGACAACATTCAGGATGGAAAACCCTCATGATCACCTTGCTCGATTACGGTGCCGGAAACGTGCGCAGCGTCATCAACGCCATCGAGACCCTGGGCGAAACGGTGCGCCTGGTGGAAAAGCCGTCCGACATCATGGCCGCCGAAAAGCTTGTTTTTCCAGGGGTCGGCTCCTTCGGACAGATGATGGAAACCCTTCAGCGCCGCCACCTGGCAGAAGCATTGAAAAAATACCTTCTGGAGGACCGTCCCTTTCTCGGTATCTGCCTGGGACTGCAGGCCCTTTTCGAAGGCAGCCGGGAAGCACCCGGCATCCGGGGCCTGTCGGTCCTGCCGGGGCGCATCGTGCGCTTCGAAACCGATCTGGCCGTACCCCATATCGGCTGGAACGGGATAACGGCCAGGGCTGCCAGCCCGATTTTCTGCGGCCTGGAAGGTGACGAAAAATTCTACTTTGTCCACAGTTACCACGCCGTCTGCGATGATGTTTCCCACGTCCTGGCCACCACCGACTACGGCTATCCCTTTGTCAGCGCCGTCCAGCGCGGCAACCTGGTAGCCACCCAGTTTCACCCGGAAAAAAGCGGACCGGCCGGCCTCCGGATCCTTGAAAACTTCATCCGCAACCCGGCCCCCTGCCTGCCGCAACACCGCCCTTGTCCCACCCGGCTTGCCAAGCGGATCATCGCCTGCCTCGACGTGCGCGCCAACGACCGGGGAGACCTGGTGGTCACCAAGGGCGACCAGTACGATGTCCGCGAAAAAGGCCGGGTGCGCAATCTTGGCAAACCGGTGGAACTTGCCAGGCGCTATTACCGGGAAGGGGCCGACGAGATAACCTTTCTCAACATCACCGGTTTCAGGGACTTTCCCCTCAAAGACATGCCCATGCTGGAAGTACTCCGCCGCACTTGCCGAAAGGTCTTTGTTCCCCTGACCATCGGCGGCGGAATCAGGGACTACACCGACTCAGGCGGCCGCCGGTGGTCGGCCCTTCAAGTGGCTTCGGCCTATTTCCGCTCCGGGGCCGACAAGGTTTCGATCGGATCTGAAGCGGTCATGGTGGCCGAAAGGTACCTGGCCGGCGACCACAGCCCGGGCAGCAGCGCCATCGAGCAGATCGCCTCGGTCTACGGCAACCAGGCCGTGGTCATCTCCATCGATCCGCGCCGGGTTTACGTGGACGGCCCGGAGGCATCCGGCCGGCGGGTTATCGAAACCAGCTATCCCGATCCGGCCGGCAGACGCCACTGCTGGTACCAATGCACGGTAAAAGGCGGCCGGGAAGGACGTCCCCTGGACGCAATCACCCTGGCCGAAATCTGTCAGGAGCTGGGAGCCGGAGAAATCCTGCTCAATTGCATAGATCGCGACGGCACCAACCAGGGTTTCGACCTTGAGCTGGTCAATGCCGTCAAGGAAGCGGTTTCGATTCCGGTGATCGCCTCCAGCGGTGCAGGCTGCCCGGAGCATTTTTACCAGGTGTTTAGCGCGACAGGGGCCGAAGCCGCCCTGGCCGCCGGCATCTTTCACCGTGGCGAGGTTCCCATCGGCCAGGTCAAGCAATACCTGGCCGACAAGGTTGAAATCAGACATCAAGCCGGGGAGTAAAAACGCTATGCCCCTGTACGATTTCAAGTGCCCGGCCTGCGGCCACGACTTCGAGGCCCTGGTACGGCTTTCCGATCCGTCCCCCGACTGCCCTTTGTGC
>JALVRI010000575.1 GCA_027031325.1 Desulfobacteraceae bacterium | reverse complement strand
TCATCAACTTCCGTTCGGCGGCAGGTAGGTTGCACAAGCGTTTTCCGATTCCCAGGTGGTCACCCGGCTGACCCGGATACCGCTGCCTTTCAACTTCTCTTCCAAGGCTTCGGCTATGTAGACAGCTATCTTTTCCGAAGAGGGGTTGCCTTCAAAAACGTCGAATTCGTTTAAAAAGGTATGGTCGAGGCGTTCGACGATATTGCGGACATATTGTTTCAATACGCCAAAATCCAACAGCACACCGGCCGGGTTCAGTTTTTCTCCGGCAACGCAAACCTCGACCTTCCAGTTGTGACCATGCAGATTTTCACATTGCTCGGCCACCATCTTCAATTGATGAGCTGCCGCAAATCCGGTCACTACCTTGAGTTCAAACATTGATTTATGCTCCTTGTCTACTGGACGGCCTTGGAAATACCGGTTTTCAAAAAATTCTTCAGCTTGGTGGAGAGTTTCTTTTCCTCCTGCCTGGCAAATTCTTTCAGGAGAGATTCCTGTTTCTTGGTCAGATTGGTTGGCGTTCTGATGTCAAACCGGATGATCTGGTCGCCACGCCGACCGTTGCGCAAGGAAGGAATTCCAAGCTTCGGCAGGCTGATGGTGTCCCCCGGCTGGGTACCTTTCGGAATCTGGATGCGGGTTTCTCCATCCAAGGTTGGAACGGTGATCTCGTCCCCCAGGGCTGCCTGCACAAACGATATGGGAACCCTGCAGATCACATTGTTTTCGTCGCGGACGAAAAAATCGTGGGGCTTGACATGGATGAATACGTACAGGTCACCCGGAGGGCCGCCATAGCTGCCGGCCTCACCCTCGCCCGCCAAACGCAAACGTGACCCGTCATCGACCCCGGCAGGTATCTTGACCGCCACTTTCTTGGTAACCATGATCCGGCCGGCGCCGCCACATTCCTTACAGGGCTTGGTAATAACACGACCCTGCCCCCTGCACTGGGGACAGGTGGTCCTGATGGTGAAAAATCCCTGACTGCGTCCGACTTGACCGGCACCGTGACACTGGGGGCAGACCTCGGGCTCGGCGCCCGGTGCACATTGACTTCCCTGGCAGGATGGGCAGGTCGCGTATTTTTCGACCTCAATTTCGGTCTCCAGGCCGAAGGCGGCTTCCATGAATTCAAGGGTTAGATCGTAGCGCAGATCGGATCCGCGCCGTGCCCTGGTTCCAGATCTGGAACGGGATCCGAAACCGAAAAAATCCTCGAAAATATCGCTGAAACTGGAAAAAATATCTTCAAAACCACCAAATCCGGAAAATCCGGAACCTTCAAGACCCTGATGGCCATACTGATCATAGATCCGCCGCTTTTGGGGATCACTCAGAACATCGTAGGCTTCAGCAGCTTCTTTGAATCTTTCTTCAGCTTCCCTGTCCCCGGGATTACGATCGGGATGATATTTTAAGGCAAGCTTACGATAAGCAGCCTTGATCTGGTTTCCGCTTGCATCCCGGGAAATCCCGAGCACTTCGTAATAATCCCTTTTGGTAGCCATAACCTCTTCTTATCGCTTGGAAAAACAGGCCGTTGTCAATGTTGTCAAGCAGTCGGCACTATGATATGTTCAACCTTCTTAGTTAATCAATTAATCTAATGCAACCAGAAAGGATGTCAATGAACGGCGGTCAAGGGGGTTTTGTCCGTGAAATGTTCGATCAAATCGCCCCCCGCTATGATTTTTTGAACCGTCTCCTGAGCTTGCGGAGGGATGTCTTCTGGCGTCGCCAGATGGTACAGCGGCTTGGACTTGCTCCCCGGAGCGCGGTCCTTGATGTTGCCTGTGGAACGGCTGACGTGGCCCTGGAAATCATCAGGCGATATCCGGACAATTGCCGTTTTACCGTCGGCATCGACTTTGCGCCGGCCATGCTCCGGCTGGCCCGTAAAAAGATCGCCCGCCAGGGCCTTGAAGAAAAAATTTTTCTGGCCGCCGCCGATGCCTACAAGCTGCCTTTCGCGAACGAAACCTTCGATGCCATCACAATAGCTTTTGGTATCCGCAACATAGAAGACCGGAAGGCCGTGTTGGAGGAATTTTTACGGATCCTGGTTCCCGGAGGCAGGCTGGCGATACTTGAACTGGTAATGCCCGACAGGGGGTGGATGCGAAAAATTTACCTGGAATATTTCACCCGGGTTTTACCGAAATTGGGCCGGCTTTTTTCCAAACATCATTTTGCTTACTCTTATCTGCCGGAGTCGGTTGCCCGTTTTCCAACTGACGAGGCATTCTCCGCCATGATCAGTGGTGCCGGTTTCGGGAAAGTTTTTTGCCGCCGTTTCACCTTCGGCTCGGTGGCACTTTTTGTCGGGGAAAAAATTCAGCCAAGCAGCCGGGAAGCATAAACCCAGTCGATCAGACGCTTTCTGGCAACGCTGTTGGTGAAAAGGCGTAACCCCTCGATGGTCGCCAGGTGAGGATGACCGATTACAACAGCGTAACCATGGCGATGGGCAAAAAACAGGGCTCTGCACAGCTGGAAACAGACTGCGCCCGGATCCTGCTGCAAATCCAGGAAAAAGTGTCGCCTCAGGGCGGCAACATGGATTTTACGCGCAACCCGGTAAGCCCGGGAATGGCTGGTAGTCAGGCTGTCGACAAAGTACAGGCCGCTGCGCTTGACAACGTCCATAACCTTGAGAAGCTTGTCCTGGTTCTGGGTGAAGCGCGAGCCCATGTGGTTATTGACCCCCACGGCATAGGGTACGGTGGCAATGTTGGCGTCCAACACATCTTCAATACGTTCTGGGGGATAGTTCACATAAAGGGCACCGGGACCGGGGTCTAGATCGGACCGGATGGGCTCCATGGGTTGGTGAAGAATAATTTCATGGCCCGAGCGATTAATTTCTTCGGCCAGTTCGGTGGTATAGAAAACACGCGGTAAAATTGCGTAGGTGA
>JALVRI010000574.1 GCA_027031325.1 Desulfobacteraceae bacterium | reverse complement strand
ACAACACCAGCGACGATGCCGGGGTTTACCGTCTCAACAGTGACCTGGCCCTGGTGGTGACCGCCGATTTCATCACCCCTCCTGTGAACGATCCCTTTCTTTACGGCCAGATCGCGGCCGCCAATGCCATCAGTGACGTCTACGCCATGGGAGGCCGTCCCCTGCTCTGCCTCAACCTGGTATGTTTTCCCTCCCAAAAGCTACCCCCTGAAGACCTCCACCAGATAGTCAAGGGGGCTGCCCTCAAAATAGAGGAGGCCGGGGCCCTGCTGGCAGGAGGGCACACGGTGGAGGACAACGAGCCCAAATTCGGCCTGGCCGTGACAGGAACGGTTCACCCTGACCGGGTATGGACCAACTCGGGCGCCCGGCCGGGTGACGCCCTGATCCTCACCAAGCCCCTTGGAAGCGGTGTCCTGTTCAACGCCAACCTCAAAGAATGGGTTTCCAAGGCAGCCATGGATGCCTGCATAAAGACAACGGCTACTCTCAACCGGCATGCGGCCCGGATACTTTCACGTTTCGAAGTCCATGCCGCCACCGACGTAACCGGTTTCGGGCTGGCCGGCCACGGCCTTGAGATGGCCCGGGGTTCCGGGGTAAGCCTGGAAATCGACATGCAGTCGCTACCCATCATGGACGAGGCCCTTGAAATGTACCGTAAGGGCATGACGACCGGGGTAAATCAGCATAACCGCCGCCTGACTGAAAAATACACCGATTTCAGGGCCAATCTTCCCAACTGGCACCGCCAGATCGTCTACGACCCCCAGACAAGCGGCGGGCTGCTGGCAGCCCTGCCACGGCAGCAGGCCGCTGAGGCTGTCAAGGAGCTGGATTCAGCAGGCGGCGGAACCAGAATAATCGGCCGGGCAAATCACCTTGCAAACAACAACTACCTGGTATTTGTCTGAACCGGGCATGGCGGGTGTCGGTTTTGACAAAAGCTTTCTGCAAGTTTATAGTCTCTTCATCCTGACCCTTTAACAGGAAGTTGAAAAACTATTACGCTTGGCCATAGGGTGTTAAAATCCTCCTCAAAATGCTCATTTATTACCACTAAACTGCACTTTTTGGCCGGATTTCGCCTTGTCTGACCTGCGGCTCATGACGTTTTTCAACAGCTTGTTAAGCCGGAAAAATTATTTTCAGGATCGGACACCCGATCCTGGCATCCAAATGCCTCAAGGAGCACCATGAGCGTTACCCGTGAAGAGCCGGCCTTAAAAGAGTTTTTATCGAATTATGCCACCGAAACCAGGAACCTGGCCGTCGATGGCAAGCCATTCAACTTTTTCGTGCCCCGGGACATAACAGATTTCATCCGGCAGGACGCCCCCCTCGAGCAGTTTCCCCTATGGGCTAAAGTCTGGGAGGCGGCCCTGGTCTTGATCGATTACATGGCCCGGCTGGAGCCTGACCCTCAAAGGCGGATTCTTGAAATCGGGGCCGGGCTTGGACTTGCCGGGGCGACAGCCGCCATGCTAGGCCACCGGGTCACCATAACCGAGTACAACCGAGATGCCCTGGAATTCATACGGGCCAATTGTCTTTTGAACGGCTTAGGGCAGGTTGAAGTCCGTCACCTCGATTGGTCCAAACCGCAACTTGCCTCCAGGTACGACTTGATTATCGGCTCGGAAGTGGTTTACAGGGAGCAGGATCTGGATTGCCTCAAAAACCTGTTCGACAGCTGCCTGGCAGCCGGAGGCAAGGTGGTCCTGGCCGAACAGATTCGCCAGACCAGCATCGATTTCTGGCGCAAAATGGAACCGGACTATTCCATCCGGGCCAGGAAACTTACACTCAAATCCCACCAGGAACCGGTCAAAATCGCCCTCTTCGAGCTGGAACCCCTGGCCGACCGGACCTGACGACAAGGAGCGGATTCATGGCGCGGGGCGACCAGCTTGCCCGGCAGTGGAGGATAATCCAAATCCTGATCGGCTCGCAAATGGGCCGCACTGCCGGCGAGCTTGCCAAAACCCTCGGCTGTCACGTCCGGACAATCTACCGTGACCTGGAAGCTCTCGAAAGCGGCGGATTTCCACTTTACACCGACAAGACCGACGGCAAGAGTCGCTGGCACATTCTCGATCAGGCCCGCCGGCAACTTCCCCTGCCCCTGAGCCTGACCGAAGCCATGGCCCTCTATTTCAGCCGGGACTTGCTTAAAACGATGGAAGGTACCATCTTTCACCAGTCGCTTTCGAAACTCATCGACAAGCTGGAGGCCACATTGCCGCCCCAAATCCGGCAATATATCAACAACAGCCTGGAACACCTGCACGTGGGGACCAAGGCCCGCCGGCGCAGCGCCAACATCCAGCCCAAGCTCGAGCTTCTCCAGGAGGCCATCGCCGGACGGCGGACGATAACCATGGACTATTTCACCATGAGCCGCCGCAGTTCAAGCCTCCGCCAGGTAGAACCTTACCATCTCTGGTTTTTTGACGGTACTTTCTACCTTATCGGGTACTGTCGACTGCGGAAAGAGGTCAGGATCTTTGCGGTTGACCGGATCAGGGAACTTGGTTTAAATGACGAAGTTTTCCAGCCGCCCGAAAATTTCGATCCGGACGCCTGGATGATGGACAGTTTCGGAGTTTTCCGGGGCAAACCCGTCAAAGTGGTGATCGAATTTTCGCCGAAGGTGGCCGGATACATTGAAGAGCAAATCTGGCACCCTTCCCAGCAGATCGACAGGAAGGATGACGGCCGCCTGGTCTTGACGGTCAAGGTGGCCGGACTGGAAGAAATCAAGCACTGGTTGCTGCAATGGGGTGGCCAGGCGCGGGTCCTGGAACCGGAATCCCTGGCCAGAGCCATTCAGGACGAAGCACAGGCCATCTGCCGGGTCTACCGGTCCCCATGATTTTCTTTGCCCCGAGATTTTTCCAAAAAGGCAAGTACCACCGATGA
>JALVRI010000573.1 GCA_027031325.1 Desulfobacteraceae bacterium | reverse complement strand
TATACAACGGCAAAGACGTGGTTTCGATGAGTGAAAAGGAATTACTATCTTTTCGGGGCCGCGAGGTGTCGATGATATTCCAGGACCCCTTGACTTCCCTCAACCCCTTGTTCAGAGTCGGTGACCAGTTTGTCGAGGCTATCCGTACCCATGAGCCGGACGTCAAACCCGGGCAGGCCTGGGAGAGGGCCGAGCAGATCCTGAAACATCTTGGAATTGCACCCGAAAGACTGGTGGAATATCCTCACCAAATGTCAGGGGGGATGCGCCAGAGGATAATGATCGGTATGGGGCTGGTTTTGAATCCCGGTTTGTTGATCGCCGATGAACCTACAACGGCCCTGGACGTGATCGTAGAGGCACAGTTTCTTGATCTGCTCAACCGCCTCAGGGAAAAGTTCAACCTCACAATCTTGCTGATATCACATAACTTGGGAATAGTCGCCCAGATGGCAGACAGGGTTACGGTCATGTACGGCGGCAGGATCGTTGAATCCGGCCCGGCCCTTGAACTTTTTGGAAATCCCCGCCACCCATACACGCAGGGGTTGTTGGCCTCCATCCCCAACATCAAACTGGATCAACCCGAACTGCAAACAATGCCCGGCGCCCCGCCTGATCTGGTGGACCCGCCGCCGGGCTGCGTCTTTGCTCCACGTTGTCCCCGGGCCATGGAGCGTTGTCGGAAGCAAAGACCGGAAGAGTTCAATGTTTCCGGAATGAGGGTTGCCTGTTGGCTTTACGATGGCTGACACGAATAAGAAGTTAAAGTACCGGCTCCGACCATTGAATATATTTTATATCGCCGTCTGGCAGGGTGAATAAATGGAACAGTTGCTGAAAGTAGAAAACTTGGTAAAACATTTTCAGGTAGACAAGGGGATCTGGGCTCAGTTTTTCTCCCGCAACCGCAAAGTCGTTCATGCCGTGGACAATGTATCTTTTTACATCCGCAAGGGTGAAGTCCTGGGGCTGGTAGGAGAATCCGGATGCGGGAAAACAACCACCGGCCGCCTGGTGTTGCGCCTGCTGAATCCTACCTCTGGAGACATCCTTTATGGGGGAGAATCGATCCTGGAAGATACCGAGGAGCAGATGCGCCGGCGCCGTGCCAGAATGCAGATCATTTTTCAGGATCCCTTTGCTTCCCTGAGCCCCCGGATGAGAATAGGGGATTCGATAGCCCATCCTCTCAAAATCCACTCTTCACTGGACTCTGAACAGGTTCGCACCCAGAGCCTGGAAATCATGGAAAAGGTCGGGTTGTCACCGGCTGATTTCCTGTACAACAAATATCCCCATCAGCTGTCAGGCGGCCAGCGCCAAAGGGTAGTGATAGCCAGGGCCCTGGTTACCAGGCCGGAATTTGTCGTCGCCGACGAGCCTATTGCCATGGCTGATGTTTCAGTCTCGGCCATGATTCTTGAACTGATGATAGGTTTAAAAGAAGAATTCGATCTTACTTATCTTTTCATCACCCATGACCTGGCGACTTGTAAATACATCTGCGATCGAATCGCCATAATGTATCTTGGGAAAATAATGGAGATCGGTCCTTTGAAAGAAGTTTTCAGCAACCCGGTACACCCTTATACTACAGCATTGCTGGCGGCGGTTCCGGTCCCGGATCCCAAATTCAGGCGTAGTCATCCGATTCCGCACGGAGAGATACCCAGCGCGATAAATCCGCCTCCAGGGTGCCGCTTTCATCCCCGTTGTGTTCATGCCAGGCCTGAGTGCTCACGGCATGTCCCGGAATTGACGGAGGCCGGACCGGATCACTATGTTGCCTGCCCGGTTATGCTGGGAAAATAAAACCCTTTTGCCGCAAAGGAGTTCGATGATGAACAGATTGTTTTTTATAATGATTTTCGGTCTCGTGGGTATGGGCATTATCGTAATTTCAGCCGGAGCGGGAGAAAAGGGCGCCAAGGCGGGCCCTGGCAGCCAGGCTTCCAAGATCGACTGGGAAATTCCAATGGCCGCCGGTGTCTGGTACCCCGGTTCAGGATCGTTGCCTGACAAGCCGATGCGTTATTACCGGGTAAGATGTTTCCCGGGGTGTCACGTGGGCAGCAAGTACGGAGCTTTTCCTGACACGCCTTTGAAAGGAGACCGGCCCATCTTTCCAACGTCGACGATAAATAATATTGAAGAGTCCAAGGCTGAAAAAAAACACCAAAAGTGAAGGCTGCCATACCATGTATCCCGCCCCCAAATTGTTCGATCCAGGTGTTTACCGCCGGCGCAGACAAGAGTTGATGGCCCGCGTCGATAGTGGATTGTTGCTTTTTGTGGGCAATCAACCCTGCCCCATAAACTACCCGGCAAATCAGTATCCTTTCAGACAGGATTCAAGTTTCCTCTATTACTGGGGGATAGATGAACCCGGACTTGCGGCGATCCTGGATCTGGATACCGGAAAAGAGGTTTTGTTTGGAACCGATCCTTGTGTGCAAGACCTGGTCTGGACGGGGCCGCGACCCGGACTGAATGAAAATGCCGGCCGGGTCGGCGTTCAACAGTCAGGATCACCGGCCGAGCTTGCGGACTTGGTTGAAAAAGCCCTCAAAGTGGGGCGTAAAGTGCATTATCTTCCACCTTATCGACAGGCCACGTCGGTTTTCTTGTCCGAGTTGCTTGGTGTTCGGCTGTCAAAGGTCAGGGACAGCTACTCGGTGGACCTCACCAAAGCCGTAATCAAACAAAGGTCGGTGAAAGGTCCGGAGGAAATTGAGCAGATTGAAAGTGCGTTGGAGTTGACGGCTCAAATGCACCACCATGCAATGGCGCTTACAAGGCCGGGCGTATACGAGCGGGAGGTTGTAGCCGCCATGCAGGCCATGGTGTACGCCAAGGCAGGATGCCGTATGGCCTACGAGCCGATTTTTACACGCAACGGTCAAATCATGCACAATCTATGGCATCATTGTCG
>JALVRI010000572.1 GCA_027031325.1 Desulfobacteraceae bacterium | reverse complement strand
CCACTACCGCAGCCAGGGTACCGGCGTGGAGGCAGATATCGAAAAAGAGTTCATTGGAGCCCAAGCCCAACAGTTTTTGCAGCAGCACCAGGTGGCCGGAGCTGCTGACCGGCAAAAACTCGGTCAGTCCCTGGAAAAGGCCTAAAAAGGCGGCCATCAGATAATCCATCAAGAAGCTTACCTCCAAGCAGGTTCGATGCGTCCCAAGGCCTGGATGACAAGGCCTGCGGGCAGGAAAGCCGCGCCCAGGCAGGCAGCAGCGCAAGGCGGCTGGATATGTAACGCCATCATCATCCCTTTACAACCAGCATGGGCTTCAGTCTGGCAACCTTCAGGGCAATGCCGGCACCGTGGACAACCTCCACCACCCGGGAGACGTCCTTGTAAGCCTCGGGCATTTCCTCGGCCATGGTGAAACGACCGGTCCAACGGACAACAATACCCTTGTCTTCAAGCTCGCGGGCAATTGAGCGGCCCTTGCTCTTTTTCCGGGCCGCCTTGCGGCTCAAGACCCGGCCGGCGCCATGGCAGCACGATCCGAAGGTCTCTTCCATGGCCCGGGCGGTACCCTTGAGCACGTAAGAGGCGGTTCCCATATCGCCTGGAATCAGGATCGGCTGGCCGACCGGGCGATAGGTGTCGCCGAGGGCCTGGTTACCGGGGCCGAAGGCCCGGGTGGCACCCTTGCGATGAACGCAGAGGGTCATCTTGCGTCCCTGGACCAAGTGTTCCTCTTTCTTGGCTATGTTATGACAGACATCGTAAACCAGGTCCATACCCAGGTCCCGTGGTCCCATTGCCAGCACCCGCTGGAATGTCTCACGACAGCGGTGAAGCAAAAGTTGGCGGTTGGCCCAGGCATAGTTGGCCGCGCAGGCCATGGCCCGCAAGTACCGTTGGCCCAGGTCGGACTGGATATAGGCACAGGCAAGCTGCCGGTCGGGCAATTCAATATCCAGTGACCTGACGTTACGGGTCATGGAAACCAGGAAATCGTCGCAGACCTGGTATCCCAGCCCGCGGGAACCGGAATGGAGCATCAGTGTAAGCTGGCCTTCAAACAGGCCGTAAGCAGCGGCCGCTTCCGGGTCATAGACCTTTTCCACCTGCCCGACTTCCAGGAAATGGTTTCCCGACCCCAGGGTTCCAAGCTGGTTGCGCCCCCTTTCAAGGGCACGCGGGGTGAGAAGCCCGGGGTCGGCTCCCGGCAGGCAGCCCCCGTCCTCGGTACGTTCCAGGTCCCCGGGGTATCCGTAGCCGTTTTCAACGGCCCAACGGCTGCCGAGGCGCAGCACCTTTTTCTCTTCCTTGACACTCAATTTGAGGGGGCCGCCCTTGCCGACCCCGCAAGGTATATCCCGGTACAGGGCCTCGGCCAGTTCCTCCAGCCTGTCCTTGAGGGCCTCGGCTTCCAGGTTGGTACGGGCAAGCCGGACTCCGCAATTTATGTCGTAGCCGACCCCTCCCGGAGAAACCACTCCCTGGTTCCAGTCGAAGGCCGCCACGCCCCCGATGGGAAAACCGTATCCCCAATGGATGTCGGGCATGGCCAAAGACGCCTTGACGATCCCGGGCAGGTGGGCCACGTTGGCTACCTGCTCCAGGGCCTGGTCCCGCCGGATCTGCTCCATCATCCCGGCACCGGCAAAAACAAGGCCGGGAACCCGCATGTTGCCCGAGGGTTCTATCCGCCACCTGTATTCATCAATCTGGCGCAAGTCCATGGTCAACCTCCCCGGCCGGGTTTTTTTCAAGTATCGAAAACCACCCGCGCCCGCCAAATGTCTCCTGACTGTTCAACAGACACCTGGTGATAGGTAACAGCCTTGACTTCAGATTGCATATCGCCCGCCTTGTCCAGGGGTATCAATTTCAGCTCTGCCGTAAGGCTGGTTTCAGCCGCTCGGGTGATGGTGATTCCAAACGGCACCCGGCCCTCCACGTTGATCAGGGCCAGGATCTCGCGCAGCCAGTTCACCAGCAAATCGGCCGCATCCAGGCCTTCAACCTGCAGCTCTGTCTTTTCAGCTGCCGGCACGCTGTTTTTCAGCGGGCCCAGGACGATATCAACCAGGGCGGCGGCAGCCTCGCAGTACAGATCAGCCCTGGTGTCTGCCGTAACTTCAATAGCCAGGTCGGCGGTATGGTCAAGCACGTGGTACATTACGGCTCATCTCACAGGATAATCTTGCCTGTTTCAGCAGTATCATATCCTCCCAGTTTTTCTACCCTCCGGCGAAAACTCCGGCCGCTAATTACTTCCAGCAGGGTCTGTATTTGGACGGTGTCAAAGAAACGGGCATCGATAACAAGATCATACTGCTCGGTCACGACCGGGATGAAATCAAGTCCCAGGGCCTTGGCGGCCGCCAAGATCCCCAGGCCTGCATCCGCGGCACCGCTTATCACGGCGGCTGCCACCGCCATGTGGGTATATTCTTCGTTGGTATAGCCGTCTATTTTTTCAGGATCGATTCCCAGTTGCCCCAGGCGCCAGTCCAGCAGGATGCGGGTCCCGGAACCGGCCTGGCGGTTGACGAAACGCACATCGGGCCGTACCAGGTCCTGGATCCCTGAAATTCCTTTCGGGTTGCCGGGGGGCACGATCAGTCCCTGGTCACGCATCACGAGGTGGACGACCCGAACCGCTTTGCCGGCCAGGAAACGTTCGATATAGGGCAAGTTGTACCGGCCGGTTTCGGTATCCAGGAGATGGGACCCGGCCAGGTGGCAGGCTCCCCGGCGCAGGGCCATCAGCCCGCCCATGGAACCCACGTGGCTGGAGGAAAGGTGCAGGGGGCTTTTGCAACGCCGCAGTTCATCGGCCAGCACATCCAGGGTATTGTCGTGACTGCCGACCACAACCAGGGTCCGCTCGATGGCTTGCCGGGAACGGATCAACTCGGCAACCACCGCCTTGCCGGCCTCGACACCTT
>JALVRI010000571.1 GCA_027031325.1 Desulfobacteraceae bacterium | reverse complement strand
CCCGGGCATCCAACGACTCCCTCCAGGCTTACAACCGCAAGTGGACTCCGGTCAGCCATGATCCCCTGTCGGCCAACTGGTGGCAGAATTACCCCAAGTACTCGGTAAGCCTGCTGAAGTCATTTTTTGGCGACGCAGCCACGGCCGCCAACCAGTTCGGCTACCACTGGCTGCCCAAGGTCGACGACGGCAAGGCCTACTCCTGGCTCGATCTTTTCGACGCCATGTATGCCGGCAAGATCAAGGGTTTTTTCGCCTGGGGCCAGAACCCGGCCTGCAGCGGGGCCAATGCGGGCAAAAACCGCAAGGCCATGGCCAACCTTGACTGGATGGTCAACGTCAACATCTTCGACAACGAAACCGGTTCTTTCTGGAAAGGGCCGGGCATGGATCCATCCTTGATCAAGACCGAGGTTTTCATGTTGCCGGCAGCCGTCTCGGTGGAAAAAGAAGGCAGCATCACCAACAGCGGCCGCTGGATGCAGTGGCGTTACCGGGGGCCACGTCCCCTTGGCAACAGCCGGCCCGATGGCGACATCATCATGGCCCTGGGAGAGAAACTCAAGCAAGTCTACTCCCAGGGAGGAGTTTTCCCGGCTCCGATCCTCAACCTCAAGTGGGATTACCTGACCGACGGCGAATATGACCCGCACAAGGTAGCCAAGGAAATCAACGGTTATTTTCTGAAAAATGTAACCGTAAAGGGAAAGACCTTCAGGAAAGGAACCCTGGTGCCCAGCTTCGCCTACCTGCAGGCAGACGGCTCAACTTCTTCGGGCAACTGGCTGTATTGCAACAGCTACACCGAAAAAGGCAACATGGCCGCCCGCCGCAGCCAGAAGGACGCGCCCAACGCTATCGGCCTTTATCCCCACTTTGCCTGGTGCTGGCCGGTCAACCGCCGGATCATATACAACCGGGCCTCGGTGGACCTGAAGGGACGGCCCTGGAATCCCAAGCGCTGGGTAATCCGCTTTGAAGGAAATGTCCAAAACGGCAAGTACGTCAGTAAAAAATGGGTCGGCGATGTGCCGGACGGTGGCTGGTATCCCTTGCAGAACCCCGACGGCAGCATGCGCAAAGACAGCCGCTATCCGTTTATCATGCGCAAGCACGGCCACGGCCAGATCTTCGGACCCGGCCGGGCGGACGGTCCCTTCCCGGAGCACTACGAGCCCCTGGAATGCCCGGTGGACAAGAACCTGCTCAGCAAACAGCGCCAGAACCCCACAGCTGCGGTATATCACCGTGACATCGATCGCTTTGCAGCCTGCGACGCCCGGTTCCCCTTCGTCTGTACCACTTACCGGGTAACCGAGCACTGGCAGACCGGGGTGATGACCCGTACCCAGCCCTGGCTGATGGAACTCCAGCCCCAGGTCTTCGTGGAGATGAGCCCCCAGCTTGCAAAAAGCCTGGGGATCAACAACGGCCAGCGGGTCAAGGTGGCCTCCATCCGGGGCTCTGTTGAAGCAACGGCCATTGTGACTCCGCGCTTCCAGCCGTTCAAAGTGGAAGGCCAGACCATTCACCAGGTGGGAATGCCCTGGCATTTCGGCTGGCGCTGGCCGGAATCCGGGAGTGAGGAAAGCGCCAACCTGCTCACACCCTCGGCAGGCGATCCCAACACGCGCATCCCTGAAACCAAGGCCTTTATGGTCAACATCGAAAAGATCTGAAGGAGGTGAGCGCCATGACAAAAGCGTTTTTCATAGACACCAGCTTGTGTATGGCCTGCCGGGGATGCCAGGTGGCCTGTAAACAATGGCATGATCTGCCGGCCGAGAAAACCACAAACCGGGGCAGTTACCAAAACCCGCCGGACCTGTCCTTCGATACCTACAAGGTTGTCCGCATGACCGAAGTGGTCGAAAACGGCCGGCTCAGATGGCTGTTTTTCCCCGAACAGTGCCGCCACTGCCTGGAAGCGCCCTGTCTCGAAGCTGCCGGCGATCCCAGTGCCATCTACCGGGACGCTGCCACAGGCGCCATCATCTACACCGCCGAAACCAGGCAGTTGGATGCCGACGCCATCATCGAGGCCTGCCCCTACAACGTTCCCCGCAAGGCGGCCGACGGCACCCTGGCCAAGTGCGACTTCTGCATCGACCGGGTCCACAACGGCCTGGAACCGGCCTGTGTCAAAACCTGCCCGGCCGGGGCCATGCATTTCGGTGATCGCGACTTTATCCTGGCCATGGCCAACAAACGTCTGGCCGAGGTCAAAAAGGATTATCCGAAAGCCGGCCTGATAGACGCCGACGAGGTAAGCGTCATCTACCTGACACTGTATGAGCCGGCCAGTTATTACGAAAATGCCATGGCCGCACTGCGCCGGCCGGCGACCATGACCCGCCAAATGGCCCTGCGGAAAATGGTCAGCCCCTTGCGGAGAATGATATCCGCCTTCGATGGATAGGGGACCTCCGGGTCCATCCAGAAACCAATCCGGAGGCTTTCACCTGGAAAATCCCGATGACCAGGCCATAGCCCATCAGGTGAAAGCCTCCGGACTCCCTGCAAACAGTCCGGGGGACAAAATGATCACAGACGCCGACATTGAAAACATCAAGCAGGCCGCCGATGACATCTACCGCCGCCTGCCAAGCCTGCACCAATTAGTGGATTGCTACCTCCAAATCTTCATTTGTCAGGAAATGTTCGCCCGCCACAACCAGGCCAAGGTTACGGCCCAAACTTCTTCCGGAAACGGATTTTCCCCGGACTTCGACCTGCCGGCCTGCCGCCGGCTGCTGCTGGAGCTGTGCCGGCTGAACTTTGCAGAAAACCAAACCCTGGCCCAAAGCGGGGCCGGCCTGGCAGAAGCCGTTGAATCGGGCAAACTGGCGGCCAAAGAACTTTTCGACCTGATCATCGCCCGCGACCTGCCCGGCCTTGAAAAACTGTCCGCCGGCCTTGACATGGACCCGGTCCTGCT
>JALVRI010000570.1 GCA_027031325.1 Desulfobacteraceae bacterium | reverse complement strand
TAATTTCCTCACCTTGAAGGCAACCTTCATTGACAAGGGGATCGACCCCCTGGTTTACCGTTTCGCCGCTTTTCAGACCCATTACCGCAAACCGATGGAGTACAGCCAGGAGGCGGTGGAAGCTGCTCGCAACGGCCTGGCTCACCTTCGCAACCAGGTGCGTACCGCACAGGCTGGCTCGCAGGCGACCGGTGTCGATGATGAATTCGACGCCAAGTTCAGGGCCGCGGTCAACGACGATCTCAATATGCCCCGGGCCATGGCCGTTGTGCAGGAGTTGCTCAAATCCGGCCTGACGCCGGGAATAAAGCTGGCCACGGTCTACCACTGGGACAGGGTCTTGGGTTTGCAACTGGAAAACGTCGCCCGGGACGAGCAGCTGCCCAGGCAAGTGTTGGACAAGGTGGAAGCCCGCCGGCAGGCCCGCAGGGAAAGAAACTGGGAGCTTTCCGATCGCTTGAGAGACGAGATCCAGGCCATGGGGTATGTGGTCCAGGATACAAAGGAGGGGATGAAAGTTTTCAAGGCCTGATCTGCTTCGAGTCTGGATTGGGGGCCTGCTGATTTTATACGGGCTGTTTGGACGGGAGGTTTTACCTATCGCCGGCCCAGGCGCCGCCAGATCAAGGCCAAGGGCAGAAGGCCGGCTGTGGTAATGACGCTTGCCGCAACGAAAGATGCCCGGTAGGCGAAGACGGCCGGTTTGCCGGCGGCGATCAGCAGGTCGATCAACGGCCCGGCCACCAGGGTGCCGGCAAGGCCCCAGCTCAGGAAGAAAGTGGCATTGTAGAATGAAAAGAGACGGGCCCTTTTTTCGGCCGGGATCAGGATGGAAGCCAAGCTGTAAGATGTTGCCATGATAACCACGTCTGTTGCCCCCCGGACGAAATTGGCCAGGTAGATCATTTCGATTCGCATGCTCAGGGCAAGGGTCAACAAGGCGCCGATGGCAGCCCCGATTGCGGACAACAAGAGCCTTTTGTCGCCGAATTTTTCCGACAGCCTGCCGACGATCAAACCGAAAAGTATTATCGATGCCGATTGAACATTCACCACGTTACTCAGGGACCTGCTGTCGATGCCCAGGCCGGATTCCATCACCAGGTATTGGGGAAGGATGATGGCGATGGCGTTTCGGCCGAAATTGACAAGCACCATGGCCGCCAGAAATAGCCAGAGGGCCGAATGCCGTCCTGTTTCGAGGCGGGCTGGTTTTGAGACGGCCGGCCCTGGGTTTTGGCTCGCTATTCCTCCTTCGGGCATGAAAAAAAGCGGGACGGTGGAGATCAGCATTACCGCCGAGGCTATGAAAAAGAGGGGGCCGGCCTGGAAACCCCAGCCGGCGTATTTGCGGGCAAAGCCGTCGTAAAGCAGTCCTCCGGACCAAACGCCTATCATTCGGCCCAGGCCTCCGATGCTGGCCAGGCGCCCCTGGATGCGGCTGCGCTGGGAAGGGGTATAGAAGTCTGAAATCATGGCGCTCCAGCCGATGTTGGACATGGACCAGAAAATTTCGATGAACGCCAGGCCGATGATAATGATCCTGCCTGCGGTTAGCGGCTGGGACGCCAGGCGATGGAGGTACCAGACGGTGACGGTTCCCAGGGCGGCCAGCCATTCGCCGGCTATTATAAGGGTGCGCCGTATCTGATAACGGTCAGAGATCCGTCCCCAGACAAAGGTCTGGAAAATTATGTTGGTTATCATGGGGGCGGTGGCGAAGAGGGTGGTTTCGGTGACACTCAGCCCCAGGTAATGGCGCAGGTAGATCGAAAGGTAAGCATAAAAGAGCCCCCGGCGGAACATGGCCATCATTTCGAAGGCCGATAAACCGATGAAAAGGCGCGATGGCAAAAAAAGGCTCATCATATCCGTTGTCCCGGCAAGATTGTTGATGAACCGGCAAAAAGCCCGGTCTGGAAGACTTTTTATCCTGACCGCCCGGCGGACAGCGAGGGTCAAGATAAGACATGCCACCGGACTTGCCAAGGGTTTTTGACCCTGATAATCATCCGGTTCTATCTTTCAGGAGAACAGGCCGTGGCTGTGACCGGCAGGCACGGCTGCAGTGGCCCGATAGGCACGGGTTGAAAGGCGCGGAGCATGCTGGAAAAGGATCTGATAGAAAAACCGGAAGGCAGGGATCTAAAGACCAGGGTGCGTGCCTCCCTTTGTTCGTGGTGGGCTGAAAATCCCTGGTCCATCCATCAGGTCATGGCGAAGCAGGCTTCGGCGGTGCTCTTCTTGCTGGGATTTGACAGGGGACGCTCATTAAATTCGAGACCGTGCCTGATGCTGAGCAAGCGTTCTGCAAGGGTTACCCAGGCCGGTGATCTTTGCTGTCCCGGTGGCAGGGTCAGCCGATTGGCCGACAGCCTGTTGGCGATTGCAGCGATGGGTCTGGCGGCCCTCCAGGATGTCTCCCTCGGCGCCTGGAGGCAGTCTTTGTCAAGTTTTGCAAGCCGGCCGGTTGTCAATAAAGGCCGTTGTGGCAGATCAAAAGCCGCTTTCTGGATAATGGCGGCCACGGCCCTGCGCGAAGCCTGGGAGGAAATCCGTTTGACTCCTTTCAACGTCGAGATACTGGCTCCCCTGCCTCCCCAACCGCTGGTGATGTTCGACAGGGTTATCTACCCGGTATGCGGCTGGATGAAAAGACCGGCCCGTTTGAGGCCCAACTGGGAAGTGGCCGGAATGATCGAGATTCCCCTGGAATTGTTGTTGGACCCGGGAGCCTATGCCCGTTTCAGATTGCCCGGTGTCAGAAGACACGACGGCGTAACGATGGATGTGGATTTTCCCTGCCTGATCGTTGAAACGGAAAACGGCAGGGAACTTTTGTGGGGAGCAACCTACCGCATATGCCAGAACTTTCTCAAGCTGGTGTTCGGTTTCGAGCCGCCGGCGACCATCAACTTGCCACCTGTTGAAAATGCAACCCTGCCGGCCTACCTCCAGGGCCGTCACTGAGTTTGGACAGCTTTCTTTTAGCTCAGGAGATGGTCTGACTGATATATTTCTATCGATCCCAGGATGAATTCTTCCAGGAAACTGTTCACCATGGCCGTATTCACTTTTTCAACGGCAACCGCCCGGTTTTGGTCTTCCCTGACTGGATTCAGACGCTGCGGAAACCTTATCTGCATCAATATTTTGCGCAGATCTGCAGAAGGCTCGAATAATGCACGGTAGGTACGTTCCAGGGCGGATGCTTCAAAAGGCAGTTGCTGGATACGTTCCGGGTAAAAAAAGAGTTCAACGTTGCGGATGTTGGGTTTGCCCGAAGTGAGCACCGATGATTGGCCGATATTGAGCTGGTTCCAGAAACCGGCCTGCTGCAGGTCTTCCTGAACCTCGAAAACAGAGGGCAAGATAACATCCACAAAGCATTTGTTGACCTCTATCAGGAGTTTTTCGATACGTTTCCTTTCGGCGTCGATACCGGCTTGTGATGTTTTTGGTTTGCAGGATGCGAAATTGTCCAGGATTTGTTTTACAGTCATGGCATTACCCGGGGTTTGAGATTTATTTAGACAGTAAATCAGCTTTTGCCTGCTTGGTTGTCGTCCAAAGCCGCACGGATGGCCTCTGAAAGGGTGGCCGGATCGAACGGTTTTTGGATGAAGCCGGCCGCGCCTCTCTTGATGATTGCTTTGACCCGTTCGTCTTTGGTATAGCCCGAAGCGATTATTACTTTAAGCTTGGGACGTATCTTCATGAATCTGTCGAAAAGTTCTTCGCCATCTATCTCCGGCATGACCATGTCGACTATGGCCAAGTCTATCCGCTTCTGTTTGTCATTGATGATATCGAGGGCCTCTTGAGGCGTCCGGCAAACAATGACCTCATATCCCATTGCCTTCAGCAGGTCATTGAAAGCCTCGCAGATGTAGGGCTCGTCATCGATGACCATTATAGTCTCGCTTCCGCGGGTAAGGTTTTGCTTCCGTCGGTCATGGCTGGATTCGGGCGGACGTTTATTGCTTGCCGGCAGATAAATGATAAATTCGCTGCCCCTTCCGGGACTGCTCTTGACCTTGATGAAGCCCTTGTGATTTTTGACTATACCGAACACAGAGGCTAGTCCCAGGCCTGTGCCGCGACCCATTTGCTTGGTCGTGAAGAAAGGCTCGAATATCCGTTTGCGTACTTCTTCCGGCATTCCCTTGCCGGTGTCCTTGATCCTGATCTCCACATATCTGCCGGGCTCAACTCCGTAACCCCTGACTCCATCCGGGCCCAGGGAGACATTGGTGGAATTTATACTTATCTGACCGGTGTCTTCGATTGCCTGCCAGGCATTGACATATATGTTCATCAAGACTTGTTCTATCTGGCTGCGGTCGGCCTCGACGGTCCATAAGTCCTGCTGGAGGTCTTTTGAAATGGTTATGCTGCGATGAGTCCGACCGAACAGGCGCAGGCTGTTTTCGATCACCTCGTTCAAATCGATCGGCCTGACGTTGTATTTTCCGCCACGGGCAAAACCGAGCAGCTGGCTGGTAAGGCTGGCACCGCTTTCGACACAATCCTGGATGGCTTCGACATACTGGCGCAGGTTGGAACCGGAACCGAGTTTCATCAAGAGCAAAGAGACGTTGCCCTGAATGCCCATCAACAGGTTGTTGAAATCATGGGCCACACCACCGGCCAGGGTCCCTATCGATTCAATCCTTTGAGCCTGCTCCAGTTGGGACCGGAGTTTATTCCTTTCCTGTTGACTGCGAATGCGTTCGGTCATGTCCCTGGCAACCCCCCTGTAGCCGACCGGGTTGCCCTTTGAATCGGTTATCAGGGAAGCCGACACCTCCATTATCCGCTGCTTACCCTCTTTGGTTATCAAGGTGTAGTGGGAAATGTCGGCCGGTTTGCCCGTCCGGCGGATTTCCCTGAAGATTTTCCTGGCCTTTTCAGCCGTTTCCCGGCTTGTATATCGGCTGTGGTGCATCCCGATTACTTCTTCGCGCTGGTAACCGGAGATCCTTAAAGCGGCCTGGTTGACAAACGTAAGACGTCCCGACAGGTCGAGTTCGAAATAGGCCTCCTGGATGCTGGCCAGGATGTTGCGATAACGCTCCTCGCTTCGGCGCAGGGCTTTCTCGGTATCATGGCGCTGGGCGATTTGGGCCCTTAGGTAGGCGTTGGCTTTTTCCAGGGCCGAAGTACGCTTTTTGACTATTTCCTCCAGCCTGTTTTTGTACCTGTGCAGCCTGGCTTCGGCCATCTTCCTTGCGGTGATGTCCCGCAGGGAGCCTATGATGCGGGTGGGACGACCGGATTCGTCGCGGGCCAGGGTGCAATTGATGGATGCGATTACGATCCTGTTTTCAGGGGTCTTGAGGATGATTTCATAATCGACCAACCGGCCCTGCCGGTTCAGATCCTTGAGCATTTTGTAGCGGTCGTCCGGGTTCTTGTATAGCTCGAACATGTTGCGGCCCAGCAGCTGGCGCCGGCTGTACTTGTATATCCTGTAAACCGAGGGGCTGATTTCGATTATCTTGCCGTCAGTGTCGATTTCGTAATAGATGTCCTGGATGTTTTCGAAGATCGACTTGTATTTTTCGCGGCTTGCAATGACCGCGTTCTTCATTTTTTCGAAAGCGTCCGCCGTGACCTGGATTTCATGATAATGGGTCCGGATGGGCTTGATGGCATCGTAGTCTCCGCGCCCGATGGCATCGGCCTGGGAGGCAAGTCTCATCACCGGGCGGATGATACCGGCCGCCAGCACAAACCCGATCACGGTGGCAAGGGCGGAAATGGCCAGGGTGAAAATCAGGTTCAACCGGCGGTTCTTGATGATGGCACCAAGGTAATCCCTGGACGGCAGGTAGACGCCGATGGCCCATCCCAGGGAACGTTCATCCAGGGATTTGAAGGTGGTAAGGTAATCTTCCCCCTTGTATTGGAAAGTTGCATAACGGGAAAATGGAAAGTCGTAAAATTTTCCCGAATCGCGCTCAAAACCCATGGCGCTGAAAGCCTTCCAACTCAGGGGGTCGTCCAGTTGCTCGATGGATACAAGGCGGAACCCGGTACTGTCCTTGCCGCTTGGTATCTTTATCTTTTTAAGGTCGGGGAAGGCAACCAGGTGCCCCTTGCCGTCGATCAGGAAGGCCTTGCCGTGCTCACCGATTTTGAGCCCGGCGAAAAAGGTGGAAAGGGAATCGATTTCAATGTCCACCCCGATGATGGCGATTATGCTGCCGGACGACTTGTCGAAACATGGCGTTGCCACCGTTATGCCGGGCTTTTGGGATGTGAAAAAGATATACGGATCGGTCCAGATCGTTTTGGCTTTGGCCGTGGCCTCCTTGTACCAGGGGCGCAGGCGGGGATCGTAGGTGTCGGCTGGATCGTATTTTTCTTTGATGTAGGACCAATCCGGAGTTCGCCAGACAAGCAAGGTTTTGCGTCCCGATTGACCGTTGCTGATGATTTTGATTCTCAGGGAAGGTTCCTTGCCCACCCTGGACCTGCGCAGGTCCAGGAAATCTCCGTTGGGATTGGCGATGAACATGCCGGCCAATGAAGGATGCAATTTGAGCTGTTCGTAAAAGTAGCCGAAAAGGGGGTTGGCCTTGTCGGTCTGAAACCCGAAATGGCCTCTTTCAATCAAGCTGGCCGTCAGAACGGCGGACTGGCGAGCCTGTTCAAGATAGGCCAGGGTCTGGATGCGAGCCTTGTCGGCCACGGTGTCCATTATTTTGCGCGCGTGCTGTTGCAGTACCTTTTGGGATGTTATGAAGGACGATGTGGCTGTAATGAGGTGGGTCCCCCAGATCAGGCCGAGGAAACCGGCCACAAGGGACCAACGCACCGATATTCGCATAGGTAGGTTCCTTCCCGCATAAGATGCTAACCAGTGTTTATTTAATGCTGAATTGGATGTCAACGTCTTGGTTGGCCAAACCTGAAAAAGTGCTGATCAGGTTCTGCCTGCGCCCCGGCTTCCGTTTGGATTCGGCCGCTGGAAGCGGGACGGTCGTGGCGGGGTGATATTAAAGTGTGATTTCGGTACCGGCTTTGGATTCGACCGCTTTTTCAATCTCTGAAATATGGCCGATAACGGCTCTTTTGCCGTTGCTGCGGATAAAGTTCAAGGCGGCCTGGACCTTGGGGCCCATGGAGCCGGCGGGAAATTGTCCCTGTCCCAGATAGGTTTCGGCCTGGGAGACGGTCAATTTTTGAAGAAATTTCCGGCCGGCACGGTCGTAGTCCAGGAATACCCCCTTGACATCCGAGGCGATTATGAAAAGATCGACCCCGATTTCTTCTGCCAGTTTGGCACTTGCCAGATCCTTGTCGATGACGGCATCGACTCCGCAGAACCTGCGGCCTTCCCTGACAACCGGAATCCCCCCGCCTCCGCAACAGATGACGATGAAATCCATGTCTATCAGGCGCTTGATCTCGCGCTTTTCAACGATTGTCACCGGCTGTGGCGAAACTACGACCCGACGGTAGCCCTTGGCTGTTTTATGCATGGGATAAGGCATTTTGGCGGCGACTTCTTTACTATATGCCGGTCCTATCGGCTTGGTTGGATTTTTGAAAGCCGGGTCATCTTCGGACACGACAACGTAAGTGATGACAGTGATGAGGGGCTGGCCGGTGCTGACTCCCAGTTGCATGAGTTCCGTATCCAGGGTGGACTCTATCATATAGCCTATCTGTCCCTGGGTCTGGGCTACCAGTATTTCCAGGGGCAAGCGGGGCAATTCATGGCAGCATTCCTGTTGCCTGAGCAAGTTGCCCACCTGGGGGCCGTTACCATGGGTGATGATGATCCTGTAACGGCGGGACAATCTGGCCAACTGGGCCATGGGTACCTCCAAGTTTGCAAACTGCTCCTCGATGGTCCCCCGCTGGCCTTTTTGGATCAAGGCGTTGCCGCCCAATGCAACAAGTAGAGTTTCTTTTTTCATGCTGGTCCACCCTGAAACGTTTTGAGTTTCGAGCTTCAGGTTTGCTTGTTACATCAAGATCGAGGCCGCTTCAAAGTTTCGCGATCCGATTTAGAAGCACGTCGGCCAGTTTGGGCCCCTCAAGATCCTTGTACTCGTACCTTACCCTGGCGGTAGGCTTGTCGATTTCAACCAGCTTGGGAAGATCTATGGGGGTTGCGAACAGGACAAGATCACAATCAGCATTTTTAATGGTCTCCTGGAGGTCTGTGATCTGCCGCTTGCTGTAGCCCATGGCCGGAAGAACATCGGAGACATTGGGGTATTTGGCGAAAGTTTCCTTGATGCTGCCCACCGCGAAGGGAAGGGGACTTACTATTTCCGCGGCCTTGTTGCGCCGGGCTGCGATAACTCCGGCGCCGAAGGACATTTCACCATGAGTAAGGGTCGGCCCGTCTTCTACTACCAGCACCCGTTTGCCGGCAATCGACTGGCCGTTTTCGACAATGATTTCAGACTCGGCCAGAACTATATCGGCCGACTCGTTGACGGTAGTGATATTCCGGCGGACTTTTTCGACCGCTTCACCCGGCGCACTGTCGACCTTGTTGATTACAGCTATGTCTGCCATCAGGAGATTGGTTTCGCCGGGGAAATAAAGCCGTTCGTGTCCTGCCCTGTGAGGATCGAAGACCACGATGTGCACGTCCGGGTAGTAGAAAGGAGTATCATTGTTTCCACCATCCCAGACGATGATATCGGCTTCCTGCTCGGCCTGGCGCAGAATAAGCTCGTAATCCACCCCGGCATAAACCACGGTACCCTGGGACACCAGGGGTTCGTATTCTTCGCGTTCCTCTATGGTGCAGTCATGGGTGTCGAAGTCGGCGTAAGAACTGAAACGCTGAACGACTTGCTTGGTAAGATCGCCGTAAGGCATGGGGTGGCGCACGGCAACTACTTTTTTGCCCTGGCTGCGAAGCAGGCTGCATACATG